>JAPPMM010000006.1 GCA_028819075.1 Gammaproteobacteria bacterium | reverse complement strand
GCCAGATACACGCCGACAGCCTCGGCATACGCCCTCGCGCCCGTGCCGCCGTCGCGTAGCGGGCGGTCGTCGTCGCTCACACCAGCCGCGACCGCGTCCCGTTGAACCTGCTCCATTGCTTCGCCCACGAGATCCGAGAAGGTGGTCAGCGCGACCAACTGGCGTGAAGTGAAGAGGTCTCCGAAAGTAGGGAGGCCGTAGTCCGGCGGTGAAAACCAACGCGGGTTTTCGGGTTGGGCGAGTTCCGGCCTCCACTCGGGCTGTGCCCGTCGCGCCGCGTCCGCCTGTTCGGCCGAAGGACTCAGGTAGACCCGCTCGCGATCCCCCTCGGCAACGATTGCCATCAGCCGAGCGCCCATGCGCCCAGCGCGGCCTTCCGATTTGACGTAGTCGGGGGCAAGCGGTGCGCCGGACATCAGGCAGCGGAAGTTCGCCCCCCGCGACATCTTCGTGCCGCGCTTCGCGGCGTCCCGGTCCATTGGCGGTCCGACACGGACATCGAACCGGTATCCACCATCCTCTATGACCGGCTCGACGTACGCCTCCTTGCCCTTCTTCGTCGACAGCATGAAGGACGACGCGAGGGGCACCTCGACATCGGAAAAGGCCGGATTGGGGCTCGGCACGGTACGCGCCCAAAGCCATGCGATGACAGTGAGTCTGCGTCCTTCGTACTTCTTCAGATCTCGACGTCTCCGAGCCATGCGCGATGTCACCGCCACGCTCGGGTAGAGGTCCCCGATCCGCTTGTCGGCTTCCTTCCGCATCCATCCGCCGTAGTGCCTCACGTCTTCGGCCAGACCCTGAGCGCCCTTCCACTCCCTGTCGATCAGGGTTGCTCGCGGGGTTGATGCGCCGACCGCCCCCGTAGTGTGTACCGGCCTTCGGTCCGCGAACCTGGGCGGAATCTCGATCATCGCCTTGTTGATCAGGACCGCCACAGGGTTCAGGTCGCTGGCGTGGGCCTCAAGTCCCAGCCGCTGAGCTTCGAGAGGCAATGCACCACCCCCGGCGAACGGGTCGTGGAACGCCGGCAACCTCTTTGGGTCGAAGAGTTTTGCGGCGTTGGGGTGGTCCCGGTTCTCGCTACAAGTCCTCCGCCAGCTTCGGAGGATCTCCCGGCGCGCGCGCTCCAAGACCGTTCGGTTGGTCGTGTTCTCCCAGGTCACGAGCTCCTCGATCAGCCGGAACAGACGAGCACGTTCGCGCGTTCTCGATTCCTCGGTCGGGAACCGCTCGGGATCCTCGGATGGATCATCCACCATCTGCGAGAAGATGACGGCGCGGGCGGCGGCGAGAGGCCTCCTCGCCCACCAGAGGTGGAGCGTGCTCGGATGACCGTGGCGGATGGACTTCTCGCGCCTCGATGCCGCATTGATTGCATCGAGAGGCAACGCAACCTCGATGAGCTTGCGTCGGTTGCTAGCCCCGCCTGCGTCGGCGGCCGCAGCCATCGCGTCAGGCTCCCCAGACTGTGACCAAGGCACCGCCCCGCTTGCGCTCCTCCCGGAAGATCCTCTCCGCCCAGCTCCTTCCCGGACGCAAGTCGAAGACGACGAGATGGCCCGCTTCCGTTCCGCTGATGTCCATGTAGCGCTTCGTCTGTTCGAGTCCCACTTCGACTGTTCGCGACATGGACCGTCCTTCCTTTACCAGCTTGCACTCGACGACGATCCGTTCCTCCCGTCCTCCCTCGCGGGGCCACACGACCAGCAGGTCCACGCGGCGGCTCCCCAGCGCGTACTCCCGCTCGATCCGTCCCGTGGCGTTCACGACCCGGTGCAGAAAAGCCTGGAGCACCAACTGCGGCCCGGCCTCCGTGTACTGAGCCCGCCGGATCCAGTGCTCGGAGTTCTGCCGGAAGAACTCTTGGAAGGCGGCAAGCAGGCCGTCCATGTCCAGACTCCCGTCGGAGCGCACGTACCATGCGGTCTCCTGGGGCGCGATTTCGTGCTGGAGGACCCACGTCAACTCGCGAGGGAGCACCTCGCCGTAGATGGGATTCGCCACGCGCAGCGTCCGGCCCGGCGCGACCAGCCCGAGATCGCGCACGTACTCGAAGTCACGGTCGCTGTACTCCGCGTCCCCGCCGCCCATCAGGGGCTCGATCACCCGGCGCACGCGGGGCTCGCGCAGCTTGTCCGCCAACTGGTCAAGATGCGTGTCGCGCCGTAGGATCAGCGCCTCGCGCGCAGCGAAGACATCGCTCTCCGTGAAGGGTTCCCCGGGCTCCCTCGGCACCCCCGCCAAAAAGCACATCTCCAGCGCGAGCGCGTTGACCAGCCAAGGCTGTCCGCGGGTCTGCTCCCACACGGCCCGGACGGCCCCGTGCGCGAATCGTTGGCCGGTTTCGGCGGTGTGTTGCCCCAGCAGGTCCTCGACCTCGGCGCGGCCGAAGTCCCCCATCCGTAGCGACCTCGCCTTGACGTTGAAGGCGCTCCCGCCCGTGATGACGTTCTTCTCCGAGCCGGCCCGGATTCGGTAGTCGCGCACGTCGCGAACTCCGCAAAGCACGACGCTCTGGGGGAATCCCTCCGGCCGGCGCACGTAACCCGCCCGCAACTGCCGCAGCACCGATACCAGCGTATCACCCACCAGCGAGTCGATCTCGTCGATCAGAAGGACCAGCGGCGCGCGAGCGGCTCTCGCCCAGGTTTCCAGCAGAGTGCCGAGCGCGTCGTCAGGACGCCGGGTGGTGTCGAGCGCCTCCGCGGCTTCGGCCGTGGCGCGGTCGTTCAGCGTGTATCTCGCCTCCCGGGCGATCTGCGATGCGATCGCGCCCATCGCGCGCCCCACATCCTCCCGCGCCGTCTGCGCGGGCTCGACATTGATGTAGGCGCAACGATACTCGCCGGCCTCGCCGCCGTTGAGCAGGCCGCGCAACGCCAGCAGCGCCGTCGTCTTGCCCGTCTGCCGGGGAGCGTGCAGCACGAAGTAGCGCTCGTCCCGGACGAGGCCGAGCACTTCCGGCAGAGCGAGTCGGTCGAGCGGCGGGATATGGTAGTGGAGCGCGGGCCGTATGGGACCCGCCGTGTTGAACTTTCGCATGGGAGTAAACGTGGTTGGGGCTCGCGGGACGGGCAAGCACATCGATGTCGCGTTCGGAGCCGCCTGTAGGTCGCGTTACGGGTTGCCGGGGTCGAGGGACAAGCTCTCCCGTCCGTCCCCGCTGCCGCAGTTTGGGGCGGAAACCCCGAGCAGATCAGCGATGGTTGATCCGACCCTCTCGGCGGCGTCCGACGCCTCGCGATCGCAGACGTGCGCGTAGCGCATTGCCATACGGTCTTGGCTGTGTCCCAGCAACCGGGAGAGAACCGGCAGAGGGACGCGCCCCATGACCGCGTGGCTTGCGAAGGTGTGGCGCAGGTCGTGAAGGCGCACACCTTCGATGCGGGCCTCCCGCCGGACCTTGCGCCATAGCGAGAGTTCGCTCGAGCGGGGCCGGGATGCGTCCGTCAGCGACGGAAATACATAGGGACTTCCCGTCCGTGGCTGCCGGGTGATCACCGCGTGGGCCGCGCTGCTCAGGAAGACGGTGCGGGGTCCAGTCTTGCTGTCGGACAGCCGCAGCACGTCTTCGCCGACTTCCTCCCAACGCAGGTTGACCAGTTCGCCCTTGCGGCACCCCGTAAGGAGCAGGAGGCGGATGATGGCAACCTGCTGCTGGCCCGAGCCTCGACCCCGGTGGGCGTTCAGGGCAGCATGGACCCGCGCCACCTCGTCCCGGGACAGAAAGCGGGTGACCTTGGGTCTTGGGTTGTGCCGTACGCCTTGAGCCGGGTTGAAGTCCACATGCCCGCACTCGATGGCGTAGTTGAAGATCTGCTTCAGAATGTCGAGGATCCGGTTCGCGCCGGCGGGCGCGGTTCGGCTGTAGCGGTCGAACCAAGCGAGCACCTCCAGCGAGCCGATTTCGCTCAGCTTCCTGTCTCCGAACGTAGGAAGCAACTGCGTGCGGAGCGCGCTGTCGACGCGCTGGCGTGTTGAGGGCTTGCAGCGGTTGTAGCAGGCGATGTTCCAAGAACCGCCCACAAATCCTTCGAAGCTCGGGGTCGCCATCGCTTATCCCTCCAAAGCCTCGGCGACGGTCTCCACCGCCTGCCTCAGCATCGCGTCACCGAAGTGTATGTACCTCAGGGTGGTGTCCGGATCACGATGCCCCAGCAGCCGGCCGATCATGACCACGGACTCGCCGTTCCGCAGTGCGAGACTCGCGTAGGTGTGACGCAGGTCGTGCAAACGGAGGCCGGAGAGACGGGCCTCCCGGCGAATCCGACGCCAATGTCCGTAGAGGGTCTCGGTGGACATGGGTTCCTGCGGGTCGGCTGCGGGGAACACGAAGCCGGTCGTCTTGGGCAAACCGTCCAACTGGCTGCGTGCCGCGCGGCAGAGCCACACGGTTCTTGGACCGGACTTGCCGTCGCGCAGAAACAGGTGGCCCTCGCGGTAGTCACCCCAGCGCAGCGTCCGGATCTCGCTCTGCCTGCATCCGGTGAGGCACAGGAGCCGGACGATGGCCACGGGGAGGGGCGCCTCGGACCGGGCGTTCGCTAGCCCATGTCCCAAGCGGCGCATCTCGGCGGGCGTGAGGAACCGCTCCCGGCGGGCCTGCGGGTAGCGCCGGATCCCCTTGCAGGGATTGCTGTTCTTCGTTCGGTAGCCGTAGGTCTCCGCCTGACGCATGATGACCGAGAGGATCGGTAGCGAGCGGTTGGCCGCGGCGGGGGTGGCATGAAGGGTTCCGAACCAACGCCGGACCTCGGCCCGTGTGATCTCGGTCACCGGTCGTCCCCTGAACCATGGCATGATCTGGTTTCGGAGGTACGCCCGATTCACCTGCAAGGTGGCCGGCTTCCAAGTACGTCCGTACCTTCGGAATACTTCTTCCGCGACCGTCTCGAACGGGACGGGCTTGGCGTTCTCTCTCTCACGAAGAATGGTGGACATGATGCTCCTCCCGGCGATGTGTTGCGGGCGGAGCATTCGTGAGGGTCGCGGACGCGCCGTCCGCAGGCTGTCGAAGTCTTCTCCAACGGTACGTTCTCGTCGATGACGGTAGCTCCCAAGCTGATCGAAGTGGCCCTCCCCTTGGACGCGATCAACGCCGCGTCGAGGCGCGAGAAGTCCATCCGGCACGGACATCCCAGCACACTTCACCTCTGGTGGGCGCGCCGACCGTTGGCGGCCGCGCGAGCCGTGATTTTCGCCCAGATGGTGGACGATCCATCCGCGAATCCAGAAGGGTTCCCCACTAGGGAGGCGCAGGAGAAAGAGCGGGACAGGTTGTTCGGGATTCTGGAACGATTGGTGCGGTGGGAGAATACGACGAACGAGGATCTGCTCGCGGAGGCGCGCCGGGAAATCCTTCGGAGTTGGCGGCGAACCTGTAGGGACAACGTCGATCATCCGCGGGCACAGGAGTTGTTCAACCCGGATCGGCTTCCTGCCTTCCACGATCCGTTCGCGGGCGGGGGAGCTCTTCCGCTGGAGGCACAGCGGCTCGGGCTCGATTCCCATGCCAGCGACCTGAACCCGGTGGCCGTCCTGATCAACAAAGCGATGATCGAGATCCCGCCGAAGTTCGCGGGCAGGTCACCGGTCAACCCGAATTCTCGGTCGGGGCGTGAACTGGTCAAGCGGTCATGGAAGGGCGGGCGAGGGCTGGCCGAGGACGTGCGTCACTACGGGCAGTGGATGCGCGACGAAGCGGAGCGGCGTATCGGGCATCTGTACCCGCAGATCGAGGTGACGCGCGCGATGGTCAGCGAGCAGCCGGACCTGAAGCCGTACGAGGGCCGGAGGCTGACGGTCATCGCTTGGCTCTGGGCGCGTACGGTTCGGAGTCCGAATCCGGCGTTCGCCGACGTTGAGGTGCCCCTCGCCTCCACGTGGTTGCTCTCGACGAAGAAGGGAAAGGAGGCGTACGTCCAGCCGATCATCCAAGGGGCGGCGTATCGCTTCAACGTCCGCTCAGGGCGCCCGCCCGACATCGCCGAGTCCAGAAAGGGAACGAAGTCCGGGGGCAGCGGCAGCGAGTTTCTTTGCATGATGTCGGGAGCCCCGATGCCCTTCAGCTACCTTCGCGATGAGGCAAGAGCAGGCCGAATGGGCAGTAGGCTGATGGCCATCGTCGCCGTTGGCGACCGCGGCCGCGTCTACCTTCCACCGTCGACGGAAATGGAGGAAATCGCCCGCCGCGCCGACCCAACCGGGGTGCCAGACACGCGGCTCCCGGACAAGGCCCTCGGATTCAGGGTTCAGCAATACGGAATGGTGCGGTGGCGCGACCTCTTCACAGATCGCCAACTCGTGGCGCTCACCACCTTCTCTGACCTCGTCGGCGAGGCTATGGAGTGGATCCGTGCGGACGCGGTAGCGGCGAGCCTGTCGGACGACGACCGCCCGCTACGCGAAGGCGGCACCGGCGCGAGGGCGTATGCCGAGGCTGTCGGCGTGTATCTGGC
>JAPPMM010000005.1 GCA_028819075.1 Gammaproteobacteria bacterium | reverse complement strand
CGCCAGCATCTCGTGCATGGCGTCGTTCGGATGGAGCGCGTCCACGCCAAGCTCCGCGGCTGAACGGCGCGATCCCGGGCTGGCCAGCGCCACGACTCTCATCCCGAAGCTTCGGCCAACCCGCGCCACCTGGCGGCCGACCTCCCCCGCCCCGATGATCGCCAGGGTCCTGCCCTCCAGTTCCTCTCCGCAGAAACGCTCCCACAGGTGCCGGCGCTGAAGGTCGGTGAGATGCGCGAACTTGCGCACGTGCGCGAGCAGGATCAGGAAGACGAACTCGGCCAGCGGGCCGCCGTGCACGCCGCGCGCGGTGGTGATGAGCAGATCCGAGTCCAGAAGGCCCAACGCTTCGACCGTGCGGCCCACACCTGAACTCGTCCCCTGGATCCAGCGCACGTTGGGCGCGTATGCGAGCCCCCCGCTGCCGTCCGGATTGCGTGGCGGGAAGTCCCAGAGGATGTCGGCGCGTCCGAGGTGCGCTCGCCAGCGCGCCTGCTGTTCCGGCGTGCGGCGGAAGTCGGCCGGACCGGTGTGGTCGGCCTCGTAGCGCTTGGGGGGAAGAACATCCGGGTCGTGGACGACATCGAGCCGCTCGGGGTCGACGGCGCGGATGCGCTCCACCTGGTCGGGCTCGAGCGGGCTGGCGATGAAGATGTTGAAGCGTTTTGGCGTCATTGGAGATGCTGAGGGAAGTGCGGAATGGCGGGAGTCCATTGATTGGGTGGGGGTCACAGCCCCCGCGTCCTCGCAGGCCGTCGGGAGACGGCCCTCGAACAACCTACACGCCTGAGCCTCACGCGCAGATGGGCGGCATCATGACGGATGCCCGAGATGCCGCCAAGGCGTTGGCCCGAATTCCCCACTCGGGCGCGTGCATGTTCCGGTAATCCCGCCGCCTCCTTAGAATCATCCGGTTCCGTCCCCGTGTCCTCTGGCTCCGCCCGCGTTGCGCGGACCACGCACGCCTGATCCCCATCCTCCGCGAGAATCATGCTTGCCACCATCGCCCTCGCCGCGCTGCTGCAGCTTCCCGGCCCCCAGGCACCCGCCTCGCCGGGCGAGTTCGTCCCCGGTACGACGTACGACCCGGCCATCCCCACAATACAATCCGTGGTGGGGCACGAGGTCTGGGAGGTGGTCACGCCCCCCGACCAGGTCGTGCGCTACTTCGAGGTGCTGGCGGAGGCGGCCCCGGACCGGACCCACCTGGTCCACTATGCCGACAGCTGGGAAGGGCGGCCGCTGGTGATCATGGTGGTCGGGTCGCCCGAGCGGATCGCGTCACTGGACGAGGTGAAGGCCGGGCTGGCGCGGCTGGCCCACCCCGAAGGGCTGTCGGACGCCGAGGCCGACGAGCTCATCGCCGGGCTGCCGGTGCTCATCGATCCGAACGAGAACCCGGACGGGCGCAACCGCTTCGTCCAGGAGAACACCATGGCGGCGGCGGTCCGGCCCAACGTGGAGGCGTTTTCGGCGGAGCACGACGAGCGCTGGCCGGGCGGGCGCGTCAACCACTACCTGTTCGACCTGAACCGCGACCTCTTCATTCAGAGTCAGGCGGAGACGCAGGGCAAGGTGCGCATCTTCCTGGAGTACTGGCCGCACATCGTGGCCGATTTGCATGAGATGGGCGGCAACGCCACCTATTTCTTTCCGCCCACGGCACCCCCTGAAAACCCCTGGTACGGCGAGCGCCAGATCGCGCTGATGGACGTCTTCGGTCGCGCCAACGCCGCCGCGTTCGACGCGCGGGGCTTTGCCTACTTCAACCGCGAAGTCTACGACCTCTTCTATCCGGGCTACGTGGACATGTGGCCGATGAACCACGGCGCGCTCGGCATGACCTACGAACAGGCGTCGGCGCGCGCGCTGGTGCTCGAGCAGTCCGACGGCGATGTGCTCACCTACGGGGACGGCGTCCTGCATCACTTCACCGCGGCGATGGCCACGGCGCACACCTCCGCCGTGAACCGGGAGAGCATCCTGCGCGACTACCTGGCGTTCCGCCGCGAGGGGATCGAGCTGGGAAGCCAGGGTGTTGCCGAGTACGTGCTCCACTCGGCGCACGACCCGGGGATGGCGGAGCGGCTGGCGCGCATGCTGGTGCGCAACGGCATCGAGGTGCGCGAGGCCAGCGGGCCGGTCGACGTGGCCGGACGTCAGCTCCCGGCCGAGGGGACCTTCATCGTCCCCATGGACCAGCCGACGCACCGGTTCGCGCGCAACCTGCTCGACGCGCATGTGCCCATGGCGGAGGACTTCCTTCAGGAACAGATCGACCGGCGCTCCCGGCGCGAGCCCGACCAGATCTACGACCTGACCGCGTGGAGCCAGTCGCTGC
>JAPPMM010000004.1 GCA_028819075.1 Gammaproteobacteria bacterium | reverse complement strand
CTTCGAGGTGAGGCTCCGCAAGAAGGTGCGCTTCGAGATCGCCGTGAACGACAATTTCCTGGAACGGACCAGGCAGGCGATCATCAAGGGAGCGCGCACGGGGAACATCGGCGACGGTGTGATCTTCGTGCTGGAACTTGCGGAGTGCTACCGGATCCGGACGGGAGAGGAGGGCTCCCCCGCGATCGGGTGACCCCGACTACTTGTTGATCCGGTACATGCGGACGTACTGAACGTCCAGTTCGTCGGTCCAGACGCCGAGGACGTAGTCGTCGCCGATCTCCATATAGGGTGCCTGGTACTGGATGAAGGCCCGGTGGAGCCCGGGGGGCAGCGTAACGCTACCGAGCCAGGTGCCGTCGGGAGCGAGGATCTCGTAAGGCGGGGGTTCGGCGCCGGCCACGTAGTACGGCTGGAGCCACAGATGCCCGGTCCCGTCCACGTGAATGGAACGGAGAATGGGGAGGTGCGGCGCCCGCGGGAATCCCCGCCACATCCGGCGTAACCCGTCGACCCGTTCCGTTGCGGCCTGGTCCGGATCCGCGAAGGCGATCTGCACGATGCCGTCCAGGTGGAGGTCGAAGAGAGCGGCGGTCGCCTCCCGGGGAGCCACATCGCGGCGAAAAACGGCCGTAGTCGCGCTATCGCGGGGTGAGATCAGCCGCACCGACCAGGCCTCCGTGTCGATCACAGCGAGACGTCCGTCCGCGGCACCGAACTCCGGTCCCCTGGCGAAGACATAGGTGCTCACGGACCACCCTCCGTCCTCCCGGACGCGCGCGACCGCCTCGTTGCCGGGCAGCACGATCAGCGACCTCCCGGCGCCGTCATCAAGGTCAACCGTCGCCAAGCGCTCCAGGGGCCATCGGACGACGCCGTTGGGCACCTCGTCACCGTACTCGGCGAGGCGAACGATGAGCAGACCGTCCACGACGCCCACTGCCTTGTCGGCGACCGCCGCCCTGTTGGCGCCCTCGCCCTCGGTGATCGCCACCCGGTAGGATCGAGCGAGGCGGCCCTGCGGGTCGAAGACCTGGGCTCGCAGCAACGCTCCGTCGAACGTCACCAGCGAATCACCAGCCGTGGTACCGACGAAATCGAGACTCCTGAATTCGCCTGGTCCTTCCCCGGACCTCCCCGCGCGCCACAGGAAGTTCCCCGCTGCGTCGTAGCTGCGCAGCTCCGATGCAGCCCGCTCCGCGACCACGATGTCGCCGTTGCTCAGACGCACGGCCGCGACCACATCGGTGAGCTGGTATTCGGGTGCGCCGGTGACGGTGCCGATTTCGAGGAGAGGCTCGGGTTCGACGGTCCAACCCTCACCGGGCCCCCACAGTGGCTCGACGGCCGTTGCGATGGGGATGCCGGCCGAGTCGGTGCGGATGGTATGTACGGGAGGGGAAGCGGAATCGCAGCCCGTCGCTGCCATGAAGATCGCCGCCGCGGCCAGGATGGTCGCGAGTGAGCCGCGAGTCCTCATCTTCATCCCCGCAAAGTCGCGTCGTCACGCCTCGTCGCGCGGAACGTCGCCAGCGGCAAGTTCACCGCACGACCCGCAGCCGCACGACGTACTGCACGTCGAGATCGTCGCGCTGCACGCCGTAGAGATGCTCTCCCTGGGCCATCATCGGATCGAAGCCCCTGGGTGGCGTCATCGTGCCCAGGTAGCGCCCTTCGCGGTCGAAGATGTCGTACTCCCGGGCGGCAATGGCGTGGAGACCGAAACTCGCTATTTCGTGCGGCTCGAATGATGAGACCTGAAGCGCCTGCTGCACCCACAGTGTTCCGTCGGGGCCACCGAACAGCGACGCGAACGCCGGAAAATGAGTTCCGAACTCCATGGTGCGGATCATCTGTTCCCTTTCGGCGGACAGAGGTCCGCTCCCGTAGACCCCTCGTATGCGCTCGCGCAGCGCCTGCCGGTCGGAGTCGCGTAGCGGCCTGGGCTCGAACGACTTGGTGACGACGCGCCCCAGGCGGCCATTCCGATCCCGAATCTCCAGCCGGTAGGCCGAGAGACGCCCGCTTGCCAGGCGACCAT
>JAPPMM010000003.1 GCA_028819075.1 Gammaproteobacteria bacterium | reverse complement strand
GGGCCGAGAAGCTCGCGGGTCTGGAGCCGAAGCCCGGCAGGGGCTGGCACTCGCTTCGGCGGAAGTTCGCCAGCGACCTGATGGATCAGCCGCTGAAGGTGCTCTGCGAGCTGGGCGGCTGGAAGACGGCGAAGACGGTTCTTCAGTGCTATCAGCGCGCGGACGAAGGACAGCTTCGGACGGCTCTGGAAGCTCGTAGAAGACTCCGCGGCTAGATCCGCAATCGGCGGGAGTCAAACGGCTGGAATCCGACCGGCCAATCCCGTAAGTTCAACGTCCATGAGCAGATGCGAATCCACGACCGACTGCCGGGCTGGCAAGGCGCTTTGAAGGGCCAATAGCAGCGCTCTTGGTCCGAAAAGCAACGCAGAGCGAAGCGGTCCAGCGCGGATGCATCGCCGCTCGAATGCCGCGGGGAGTTTGTCCGCGGGCTGCTAAAGCAGCGAGTCCAGATACAACGCGATCCAGAACTCGCGGGCGGGTCCGTTGAGGCCGTAGGAGACGTCGGTGCGCATGAGGCCGTCGAACAGGCTCGCACCGACGCCCACGCCGAAGAGCAGGCCGTCGTGGTCGCGTGCCGGGATTGGCGTCTCCACTGCATCGGCGCCGACCGGGTCGAGCCCGCCGAGGTCGGCGCCTCGGCGGAGGTGGCTACCCTCGTAACTGGCCCAGCCCGCGTCGGTGAAGACGCTCAGGGTACCGATGTCGTAGGTGCGGGCGACCTCCACCCGGCCACGGCCGAAGGACGGTCCCCAGACCGCTGACGGCGGCTGTCCGCGCAGCGACCGGGTGCCCCCCAGGAACCAGGCCCGCTGGGCGGTGGCGTTGCCGAAGGTGGTGCCCCCGGCGAGCTCGGCGCCCATGCGCCACCTGCGGCCCGACAGCGGCGCGGCCACCCGCAGCGCGGCGCTGGCCCTGCCGTAGCTGGCGGCGTCACCCCCGGAAGAGGGCCAGCGCCGGGCGGCCTGGCCGTAGAGCTCGACCCCGACCTGGGTGAGATACGGATCTTCCCCCCACCACGGTGACAGCCGGATCTCGGTCCCCAGCTCGTCGACCGGGTCGGCCGCCACGTTGGGCCGGAAGTCCCAGTTGTCGTCGAGCATGTGAAACAGGGCGAATCCCGCCTGGGCCTGCGCGGCCTCTTGCCGTTCCGCGTAGGCCCTGACCTCAAACGACTGGCGCGCGACGGCCGGGGGACGCCAGGTCAGGTCGACGCCCGCGGCCTGGAAGTACTCCCCCTCGTCCCGTCCCAGAAAGACGGCGTTGAGCGAATTGCCGAACCCGAGATGCCCGGCGCGCGGGCTGGTGGAAACGAGCTCGCGGTAGGCCCCGAGCGCCAGGCGCCGGCGCAGCGTCTCCCGGCCGATCTCGACGCGCACCTTGGGTTCGAGGTCCGAGACGCCGAGGAATGCGCTCGTGTTCAGCGTGTACGTTCCGGCGAGGTCGGTCCGGAAGTCCAGTCCGGCGGCGAGCCCCTCGACCCGGTTGTAGCGGATCAGCCCGGGCTGGCCCCATCCCCAGTCCAGTGCCCAGGGGATCCCCGGTACATCCGGAGCGGCCAGATCGGCCAGACTCTCGAAGTATTCGCCGACCTGGTCACCGGACGGAAAGCCCACCGCCTCGTCCCAGATCGGAGGCGGGAGTTCCGGGCTGGTCAGCACCAGGGTACGCTCCCGGGGCGCGATGTAGAACGCGTCCCGCTCCGCGGCGAAGTCGCTCTCCTCGGCACTCTCGTACTCCACGCCTCCCTCCTGGGAGAGCAGGCGCGCCACGAAGGCCATCGCCTCTGCCCGCGTCTCGAAGAGACGTTCGATGAGTTCCGGGGCCGCGACCGGTTCGGGCCGCTCGGCGTCCCGCGCGGCCGCCTCCGCCTCGGCCCGCTCGACATCGGCGCGCGTGGTGACCGACTCCAGCTGGTACGAGACATCCATCTCCAACGGAAACTTGACGATGCCGGCGGCGATCTGGCCTTCGAAGCGCATGTAGTGGGGAAGCCAGACCTCGAAGTTCCAGAGGCTGTAGTCGACCGCGATCATGGAGAGATCGAAGGTCCAGGGCTTGAAGACGCCGGGCACGAACCGGAACGAGCCTGCCTCCTGCTCCTCCTGGAGTTCCTGCAGATCGCGCATGAAGTCGAACTGGCGGCTCAGCCGGTACACCGCCCGTACCAGTGCCCCGGATTCGGGCTCGATCCAGAGCGTGCCCACGATGAGCTGGATGTCCGCCTCACGCGGGATCACGTCCAGTTGCACCGCGCGCAGGCGCCGTCCGTCGGCGAAGGAGAGGGTCAGCGTGTCGCCGCTGGCATACCTGTAGCGCCGGTCGGCGCCCGTGGCCAGGGGGTGCTCGATGGCGCTGCCGGGCTCGAACTCGGCCTCGGTGGCGCCGAAGAACAGGCGGTCGCCCCCGGGATCGAAGGGTTCGTCGAAGGCCAGGTCGTCGAGCCAGTCCATGTCGCCCTCGCTGCGCGCCGTCGACCAGCCGGGATACTGCGATCTGGCGCCCAGAACCTGCACCACCGCGTCGTATTCGTGATCCCAGAACGCGCGCACGGCGGTCTCGTCCCGGTAGATGACCCGGTCCTTGAGCGGAGCCCGGATGGCGGCCGCGATGCGCTGCCGGATGACCGCCTGGTAGCGCAGGACCGATTGCTCCACGGATCTCCAGTTCGCCTGCGCGGCTTCGAAGATGGTTCGCGCGTCCGGATCGGCGAAGGCGTCTTCGGCGAGCGGCGCACCGTCCGCTGCGTCCGGTGCCTCCTGCGCCCGAAGCGGATGAGCGCGCGCGCCGAGGATGCCGAGGCACGCGATACCGAGGGGAACAAGCGCGCGCCACCCGCCGACCCATCGGCCGCCGGCCCACCTGCCGCCCGTCACGGGCCCTCCGAACCGCCCGGCGCGGCCGGGACCGGGTCGAACCGCACCTCGCGGATGTCGTCCCACGGGATCAGGCGCCACCCCTGGCGCCGGTCGCGCATCCCGGAATCCTCCGGGGACGCGACCATCACGCCCTTGTTGTCCGACCTCACATCTCGGGCTCCATCGAGTGCCAGCCTGCGCCCGTCGGCGAGGGTCACCGCGGCACCGTCCTCCTCGCCGGGCACAATTCGGCGTACGAATCCGAATTCGATGTCGTACTCGATCCCCGCCACTTCGCCGTTCAGGATTTCCCAGCTGCCCGCCTCGTCCGCGTCCCAGCGCAGCTCGCCCTGGACTTCCTCTCCCTCGCGCGTGACCACTGTGCCGGCGAGCAGGCGGCCCCCGTCGAACCGGCCGCGGTCGCCAGGAGTCTCTGCCGACTGTCCACCCGGCCGGTCGCCCTCGCCTGCAGTCTCCGGGGCCTCGTGGAAACGCACCTCCAGCAGACGCTCCCACGGCACCACGACCACCCCGAGCCCGGGATCGGCGATTCGGACTCCCCGGTTGCGCCGGTCGACGTCGTTGGAGCCGCCGAGCTCCAGCGCGCCGCCGTCACGCAGCTCCACTCGAGTGCCGCGGTTCACTGTCGTGAGCGAACGGATGCGCTCGAAACGGACCTGCCGCTCGCTGGGACGACGCGTCTCCCGGCCGTCGAGCACGTCGGACTCGAGAATCTCATCCTGGTCCCAGGCCAGGTAGCCGGTGAAGCGGCGGCCATCCCGGTCCAGGGCGGTGCCGTACAGCCGCCGTGCAGCGGGGAGTGCCGTTGCGGGAGGCGCGGAGAATACCACCCGTGCCATTTCGTCCCACTCGACCTCAACTTCCGCCTCCCCCGGCGCCTCGACGTGCACATCGGGGGAAGAGTTCCCGCGACTGCCTCCACGGGGCTCGAGCCGGAGGCGCGTGCCGGAGCGCAGCGTCAGTTCCGCGTGCTCGCCATCGAGCACGACCAGCGAATCCAGGTGGCCGAAACGCACCCCGGAAAGAACTTCCATCGGAAAGTCGGGATCGACCTCGTCCCAGGTGATGCGATAGCCGCGGAGCTCGATGGTGCGCGTCGCGCGCTCACGGTCATGGGCCTCCAGCCACGCGAAATAGTTTTCCTCGGGAAGCTCCTTGCGCGCCTCGAGGATGTCGGCCCAGTTGGCTGCGGTCTCGTCCCAGCGAATGAAGCCGGTGTGCACGTCGCCCTCCGTCGTGTGCACGCGGCCCCAGATGCGGTCCGCACTCTGGGCGGACGCGGGCACTGCAGCGGATGTCGAGAGAACGAGGATCCAGCGGAGAAGCGTCCGGCCGTGCGCTTGCGGAAGCATCGCTGTCCTGGAGGGGGGGTCGGGTGCGGGACAACCTTTTTGATACGATATCGCGGGTGTGATGGTTTCCCTGTTCCGGCGGATTCACGGACGGCTGCGTAGATTGCCCGGATGGCTGCCGCGGAAGACGCGGCCGAGGATCACGCCCCAGCCACGCCAACCGGAGGACCGCCGACATGAGTAACGCACAGCGAACGGGCTGGGTTCTTTCGTCCCTTCTTCTCGCGTCCGCCGGCTGGTTCGGCGGGACGCTCAGCGCGCAGACGAACGCACCGCACCCGTATCGGGCCACGCTCGACTGGGAGCAGCTTCCGGAGGGCCGGGCCCTGGGAATCGTGAGCGGCGTCATTCCGGATCCCGATGGCGAGCATCTGTGGATCCTGGACCGGTGCGGCGCCAACCAGTGCGCCGGCACGGACATCGACCCGATTCTCAAGTTCGATCTGGACGGCAACCTGGTAGAGAGCTTCGGGGTCGGGCTGTTCGCCTTTCCGCACGGCTTCGCTCTGGACCACGAAGGATACCTGTGGGTGACGGAGGGCGGGGCGCACGGGGACC
The DNA here is from genome assembly GCA_028819075.1 of Gammaproteobacteria bacterium. Taxonomy (NCBI): domain Bacteria; kingdom Pseudomonadati; phylum Pseudomonadota; class Gammaproteobacteria; species Gammaproteobacteria bacterium. Next base: position 19,371 of record JAPPMM010000003.1, on the reverse strand, counting down.
CGCGCGGGGCGCTGGGCGAGAGCATGGGGATGGGCCACCAGGTCTTCAAGCTCACCCGCCAGGGGGAGGTGGTGATGCGAATCGGGGAGGCGGGAGTGCACGGGGATGACGAGACGCACTTCAACGGGCCATCCGGCGTCGCCATATCACCGGAAGGGGACATCTGGGTTGCGGATGGGCACAGAGGCGGGAACAACCGCATCGTGAAGCTCGCGCCCGATGGCAGTTTCGTGCTGGCGGTGGGAGGCGGCGTGGGATCGGAGAGCCGGGAGCCGGGGCGCTTCAGCGACCCGCACGACATCAAGATCGACGCGCGCGGCAGGGTCTACGTCGCCGACCGCGGCAACAGCCGCATCCAGGTCTTCGACGGCGACGGGAACCTGCTCTACATCTGGACCCACTTCGGCAAGCCCAGCGGGCTCTTCATCGACCGCGAAGACATTCTCTATGCGGGCGACGGGCTGTCGGGCGACCTGCGCACCGGACCGCCGGACCCCTGGCGCAGCAACTTCGGCTGGGAGAAGGGCATCCGCATCGGCGACCTGAAGACCGAGCAGGCCTGGGTGACCTGCTTCGTGCCCCAGCACGACGTGAACGTGGGGCCGGGCATCGAGTTCCTGGGGGTGGATTTCGACGGCAACATCTACGCGGGCGAGGTCAACCGCATGCGGCTGGTGCGCTACGTACCCTCGCGGCCCCTGCGGACCGGCGGCTGCTGACCCGGACCGTCACTAATGTCTACTGACAACTAGCCTGACATCTACTGATGTAATAACTAGTTGAGCCCGAACACGAAGAGCGTGCCCCCGGCCGAACTCACGACGCGCTGCCGGCCGTCGACCTCGTAGGACATCGGGCCGCTGCGCACGGCGCCGCCCGACTGGAAGTTCCACAGGGGCTCGCCGGTTTCCGCGTCCAGGGCGAAGATGTTGCCTTCGTTGTCCCCGCCGAAGACGAGGTCGCCGGCCGTCGCCATCGCCCCCGACCAGGGTGGAGAGAGCAGCGGGAATTCCCACACCAGCTCGCCGGTCAGGGCGTCGAGCGCCTTGATGGCTCCGCTGGCTTCCTCGCCCCGCAGCGCCTGCTCGCCGCCGCCCGTGTAGGGCTGTCCGGGCACGTACTCCACATCCGCCTTGAAATAGACGGCCCCCATGATGCGTGTGGGCTGGTAGAAGAGGCCGGTCCGGGGGCTGTAGCTGGGGCTGAACCAGTTGGCCGCGCCCTGCAGGCTGGGCCAGACGAGCACGCCCTCCTCGGTGGGGTCGGTTCCCGGAATCACGATCGGGCGCCCGTTCTCGTCCAGGCCCTCCGCCCAGGTCTGCTTCGAGTATTCCTGCCCGTGCAGGAACTCCCCGGTCTCGCGGTCGAGGACGTAGTAGAAAGCGTTCCGGTTGGCGGTCACGACCAGCTTGCGCGGCTCACCCTCCCATTCGGCGTCCAGCAGCACCTGGATCTGGTTGGCGTCCCAGTCGTGGGTGTCGTGGGGCGTGAACTGGAAGTACCAGATCATCTCCCCGGTGTCGGGATCGAGGGCGAGCAGGCAGTCTGTGTACAGGTTGTCGCCGGGGCGGACATCCCCGTTCCAGTCGGGCGCCGGGTTGCCGATGGGCCAGTAGAGCAGGTCGAGTTCGGGATCGTAGGAGCCGGTGAGCCAGGTGGATCCGCCCCCGGTCTCCCAGCTGTTGCCGCCCCAGGTCTCGCTCCCGGGCTCGCCGGGCGCTGGGATGGTGTAGGTGCGCCACGCCAGCTCGCCGGTCTCGGCGTCGTAGGCGTCGATGTAGCCCCGAACCCCCGCTTCCGCCCCGGACACGCCCACGATCACCTTGTCCTTGACGGCCAGCGGGGCCAGGGTGAGCGAGAAGCCGATCGCATTGTCGCCCACTTCGACGTCCCAGCGCACGGCGCCCGAGCGGGCGTCGAGGGCGACCAGGTGCGCGTCCAGCGTTCCCACAAACACCGTCGAATCGAGGACCGCGACCCCCCGGTTCACTCGCGGGAAGCCGATGTTGAGCACGTCCGGCCCCATCTCCGGAGACCAGGTCCAGAGTTGGCGCCCGGAGCGCGCGTCCAGGGCGCTTACGGTGCTGGGCGGCTCGGTCACGTACAGGATGCCGTCCACGGCGACGGGCGTGGTCTCGATGATGCCGTCGTCCATCTGATAGGCCCACAGCACCCTGAGGTCGCCGACGTTGGAGCGGTCGATCTGATCCAGCCTGGAGTAGCGGTGCGACGCGTAGTTGCCCGAATAGGTCAGCCAGTTGTGGGGCTCGGCGTCGGCGTTCACGAGTCGCTCGAAGGCAACGTGAGTCCGGTCGGGAGTGCCTTCAGGGGCGCTGCCCTCGGGGGCCGCCTGGCATCCCGCAGCGACGATCGCGCATGCCAGCAGTCCGTGGATGATTCCGCGCGAGGGGTGGGGCCCCGGGCGCGCGAGGTGCCTTGAAGGCCGAATAGCAGCGAACCGGATCATGCTCATCCTCCGAGGCTGGCCAGGTATGCGATGAGGTTGTCGATGTCCTCGCTGGAAAGGCTTGCGGTTGCGGGCATGAGGGAATGCCCGAAGCGCCTCTCGAACTCGGCCAGATCGGCCTTGCGCAGCGACACGATGGAACCGGTTGCGGTGATGAGCTGCACGGTGAACGCGTCTTCGTTGGCGCGCATGCCCTCATAGACGGTGCCGTCGACGGTGACGGCTCGCAGGGGCAGGTACTGGGCGAAGCCGCTGCGCGCCCCCGAACGGAAGACCGGAAGCTCCGCCGAGGGATCGACCAGTGAGGCGCGCAGATACTCCGGGCCCCGGCGCATGCCGATGCCGGTCAGTTCGGGGCCGATCCCGACCCCGCGTCCCTCGACGATGTGGCACGAGAAGCAGACGCCCGTGGTCTCGAAGACCTGGCGGCCGCGCTCGGGATCGCCGGGGATCTCCACGAGCTGCGCCTGGCGGAGCGAGATGACGTGGGCCGCGACCAGGGCGGCTTCCTCGTCCGGGAGGATGGTGGCGCGCAGACCCGGCATGCCGGTGCCGGGGATGCCATTGCGGATGACGTCGACGACCGCGGCGTGGTCCGGCGCGCGCGGCAGGCGGCTGACCGCCAGCCCCGGCCCCTCGCCGCCCATCCCGAGGACGCCATGGCAGCGCCCGCAGTGGGCCTGGTAGAGCCGTTGCCCGCGCTCGAGTTCGGCGTCGGAGAAGGCGAGCGCCTCCTGGGCCGCCAGCGGGGACGACCCCGCCAGGGCCACCGCCACGCCGAGGATCGCGAGACAAGGGCGCGTTCTGCTGATTACTCCCTGCCGCATAACCGCCTCCGCGAGAGTTGCCGACTACCTCGCCGGAGCACCGGACGATCGGCAGTCGTGGCGCCAGGTTCCGATCCTCATACTAGGACGAGCGCCGGAGATGCGCACACGCGGGGCTCCGTCCGCCGCACCTTGGACGTGCGCGCGGAGCCCCGGCCTCCGGGACGTGAGAGATCCGGGGGCAGGCCGGACCCGGAGTTCGCCGTCAGCCCGCTGCCTGGAATCCGGCGACCCGCCGCAGCGTGCCGTCGTAGTCGGCGCGCAGGTGATTGAACCCCTGCTGCGTACCCTGTCCCCGGGCCGAGGAACGCCATCCCACCAGCGCCTCGCCCCGGCACACGCGCACATCGCCGGTGGGCTCGATGCGCCAGCCCGGCATGAACCGGTGGCAGTTGGCGATGTGCAGGCTGAGGCGTTCGATGCCGCGCAGCACCGCCCAGTCGTCCCGGAATTCGAGATCGGGAGCGCAGCACGCGCGCAGCGACTTGAGGCGGGCAGCCTCGTCCGGTTCGTTCCAGGCGGCCCACCAGGCGGGCAGCGCGCGGGCCAGTCCCGCCGACAGGTCCGCCCGGTTGGCGGAAAGCGCCAGGCGGCCCAGATGGAAGCGCCAGCCGTCCTCGTGCTCGCGCGCCGTGCGGGCGCTGAGAAAGCCGCTGTGACGCACGTCCGCGTGCGCGCCGCCCTGGCCCTCGGTCACCCGGAACTCCACGCGCGACGACGCGGCGGGCATGGTGTCGGCCTGTGGACCCGACTCGATGCCCCACGAGAGCGCGAACCTGCGCTTCACTTCGTCGAAGGCGAGCACTTCGCCGGCCAGCACCATCTGGTACTCGGGGAACAGGGCCCGGTACGAGCTCCCGACCCGGGTCTCGAAGGTGGCCTGACCGCCCATCCAGGCCGAGAACTGTTCGGGCGTGGTGAGGATGCCCCAGACGGTCTCGGGGCTGGCCTCGATGTGGATGGAAAGCGTCACATCGGGGGATGCCGCATCGTTTCCCCGGCTCGCGTCCGCACTGCGTTCGCTCATCGATCTCTCCCGGGTGGTGGTGGGTCCACGTGCCGCGGATGCCGGGCCGTTCGCCGGCCCGTATTGTAGGTTGCCCATCCGGCCCAACCAACCCGGGAGACCGATGATGGACAACAGATCGTGGATGCGGATCCGGCCGTCGGCGAGGGCCCGGGCTGCGGCTGCCGTGGCTTGCCTGCTCGGCCTCTCGCTCCCGCTCGCATGTGCGCCACCCGTTCGGGACGTCGAAGGCGACGTCCTGACCCTCACCTGGGAGAACATCTTCACCCGCAACCGGGGCGCCCGTCAGGCCGCGCTCTCGCCGGACGGCGCATGGGTGGCGGTCAGCGCGAGCACGGCTGAATACTCAGGCGTCTTTCTGGTCGCGACGGATGGTGATCCCGCGCCAGCGCCCTGGGTGGAGGGCTCGTCGCCGGTCTGGTTCGGCGACGGGTCGGGCATCGTCTTCTCGCGCGGCGGGGACCTGTGGCGGGCGGCGGTGGGGTCGAGCGAGCCGACCCGCATCACCGACGACCCGGCGGCCGAACGGGCCGCGCGGCCGTCGCCGGACGGCAGCACCATCGCCTTCTACAGCGGGCGCTCGGGCCACCGGGACATCTGGACCGTGCCCGCCGACGGCTCCGCCCCGCCGGCGCAGCTCACGCGCGCCTCCATGGCGGCGGACGACTTCCGCTTCGCCCCCGCGTGGTCGCCGGACGGGACGCACGTCGCCTATTACTCCAACCGGAGCGACTACTGGGAGGACGACATCTGGGTGGCGGAGGTCGCGACGGGCGCGGAGCGGCAGCTCTCCAGCGGGCTGATGGCGTCTTCCACGCCGGTCTGGTCGCCGGACGGATCGCGCATCGCCCTGCTCGGCACATCCAAGGACGAGTACTGGTACGAGGATCTCGCCTACATCTACCTCCTCGACCCGCGGGCGGGAACGGAGGAGGTGGTTCCCATGCAGATCCACGCTACGGACTGGCTGCACAACCACACCGTCACCTGGTCGAGCGATGGCTCCGAGCTCTTCTTCCCCTATCACGAGCGCGCCGAGGTGGAGTTGTGGCGGGTGCCGGTGGACGGGGGTGTCGCCACCCGGGTGACGAACATGGGCGGGTCCTTCCGCGCCTACCACGCGACCCCCGACGGCTCCGCCTTCGTCTTCCTTCGTTCGACCTCGACGCGCGGGACCGAGGTCGACTACGTCTCCGCCGCGGGTGGGGCGGCGCGCCGGCTCACGCACTTCTCGACCCGCTGGAGGGGGCTGGTGGAGGCGGAGGAGGTGAGCTACCGCAGCTGGGACGGCCTCTACATCCAGGGTTTCCTGTTCCGTCCCCCGGGATTCGCCGACGACGGAGCTGCGGTGGCGTCGGAGGACGCTACGACCTATCCCGCGCTGGTCATGGTCCACGGGGGCGGAACCAACTCCTACCTCAAGGGGCTGAGCCTCACCGAGCAGCACCTGGCGCAGCTCGGGTACGTGGTGCTGGCCGTCAACTACCGGGGCGGTTCCGGCTTCGGGCGCGAGTTCCAGGATCTGGGCGTGGGGGACTGGGCCAACGGACAGGCGCTCGACGCCGCCGCGGCCGCCGACTTCCTGCGGGCGCAGCCATGGTCCAACGGGAAGGTCGGCATCTACGGCTACAGCTACGGGGGCATCCAGAGCATGGCGGCGATCGCCCGCGCACCCGACGCCTTCGACGCAGCGGTGCCGATGGCGGGGATCTACGACTTCGCCGACGCCTACACCAACGCGGACCGGCTGGGAAAGATCTTCATCCGGACCGGACACGGGGGCGCACCCGGGGACCGGCCCGAAGTCTACGCCATCAGCAATACCCTGGCGCGCGTGCCGAACGTGGTCACGCCCACTCTCATCATGCATGGCGAGGAAGACGTGCGCGCTCCGTTTCGCCAGTACGAACTCGCGGTGGAGATCCTGGACAGGGAAGGCAAGGTCTTCGAGAGCCACTCCTATCCCGGAGAGCCGCACGGCTTCCGCGATCCCATGAACCGGGTGGACATGTATCGGAGGCTCGAGGCGTGGTTCGCGCGATGGCTGAAGGAGGATGCGCGATGACACCTCTCACGCCGCCGCGACGGGCATGGCTCGCCGCCGTGCTCATCCCCGCCGGGCTCGTCGCCGCCTGTGCGCCTGGTGCCCCGGCGCCCGATCCCGGTGATCGCGAGCCGGTCTGGCCGGGCGAGGAATGGCCGGTCTCCACCCCCGAGGCGGAGGGGCTGGAAGCCGCGGCCATCGACTCGCTCATCGCCGATATCGATGCCGGCCGGTTCGGGCTCATCGACCACCTTCTGCTCATTCGCCACGGCCACGTGATCGCGGACCGGTACTGGGACCACGGCGAGGAGTACGCGCGCATCCTGGCGGAGCAGGAGGACACGGTCAGCCACCCTTACAACTACGATCATCCCGACTGGCACCCGTACTACCGCGACACCGGGCTGCACACGCTCCAGTCGGTCACCAAGAGCGTGACCTCGGTCGCCTTCGGCATCGCGGTCGACGCTGGCTACATCGGCGGCGTCGACGCCCCGGCGTGGCCCTTCCTCGCCGCCTCCGGTCCGGCTCTGGACGACCCGATGCGCGCAAGCGCGACGCTGGAGGACTTCCTCACCATGCGCAGCGGCATCGACTGGGCGATCCCCGGCCAGACCTACGCCGACGACACCCATCCGACCAGCGAACTCGAGGCGAGCGAGGCATGGATCGACTATGTCGTGCGGCGGCCCGTCGGCACCGAGCCCGGAACCCGCTTCGACTACAACGACGGGGTGAGCGTCCTCCTGGGGAAGATCCAGCGCGAGGCCACCGGACAGCGCGCCGACGCCTGGGCGGAGGAACATCTGTTTCGTCCCATCGGCATCCGCGACTACTACTGGAAGATCACCCCGGACGGAGAGGCGGACACCGAGGGCGGCCTCTACCTCGCGCCCCATGACTTGGCCCGGGTGGCATACCTGATGTTGCGCGGGGGCGAATGGGACGGGCGGCGGATCGTGTCGCGCGAATGGGTGCGGGCGTCCACCTCGCCGGTCATCCCCGACCTCAACCCCGGCAACGACCGTGACGACGGAGGCTACGGATACCAGTGGTGGGTGCCGTTTCACGAGGACGGAGAGACCCGGGTCTTTTCCGCAAACGGCTACGGCGGCCAGTTCCTGCACGTCGTGCCGGAGCACGATCTGATCGTGCTCTTCAACGGATGGACGTTGCACACGGGCGCGGAGTTCTCCAGCTGGACCGCGCTTCAGGACCGCATCCTGCCCGCCATCCGGGATTGACGCACCGGTGGGTGCGGTCGGTCTCAGGGCCAGCTATCGGCTGACTTGCCGGCACCTGCGCGAAGCCCTGTCCCTGGCGGGCGCCATCGCGCGCGAGCAGACCGTGGAGGCTCCTCCCGGGGTTGGGGGCGACCGGCTTCAGGCGCGCATGCTCGGGCGCATCGAGCGCCTGGAGCCGGAGCGTGGCGGGAGCTGGCTGGCGCGGATCGCCTACCCGCTGGACGCCACCACGACCGAACTCACCCAGATTCTGAACGTCGCATACGGCAACGTGTCGCTCATGGACGGGGTGCGGCTGGTGGGACTCGAGCTGGCGCCGGCCGTCCTTCGTTCGCTGCCCGGGCCGCGCGTGGGGATCAAGGGTATCCGCTCGCTGGCAAGGGCCCCGGCGCGCCCCCTGGTGAGCGCCGCCATCAAGCCCATCGGGCTGACTTCGAGCGGGCTTGCCCGACAGGCCGCCGCCTTCGCCCGCGCGGGGGTGGACGTGGTGAAGGACGACCACGGCCTGGCCGTCCGGGGCTCGGCCCCGTTCCGGGAGCGCACGCGGGTGATCGCGGAGTCGGTCGCCGGCGCGAAAGCACGGACGGGAGGGCACACCGCCTATTTCCCTAACGTCACCGGACCGCTGGATACCTTGGAGGAGCGACTTGACCGAGTTGAGGCGCTCGGGCTAGCCGGCGTCGTGCTGTGCCCGAGCCTGATGGGGCTGGACGCGCTCCGCCGGGTCGCTGCCGGTCCCCGCGCGCTGGCGGTCATGGCCCACCCTTCCCACGCGCAGACCGCGCCGGGCCGGGCGGAGGGCATCGCCCCGGACGTGCTGCTCGGAACCCTCTACCGGGTTGCGGGGGCCGACATCGTGGTGTACGTAAACGCGGGCGGGCGCTTCTCGTGGCCGGAGGAGACCTGCCACGCGGTCAACAGGCGCCTGCGAGAGCCGCTGGAGCGGCATCGCCGCGCTCTTCCCGCGCCCGCCGGAGGCGTGAACGCCGCCGAGGCCAGCCACTGGTTCGGCCGCTACGGCCCGGACACGATGCTGTTGATCGGGGGAAGTCTCCTCGTGCAACGGGATCTGGAGGGCGCGGCTCGGCGCCTGGTGGAGGCGGCACTACGACGGGAGGGATGAAGAAGGTGAGCAGGTCCCGGGTCATTCGCGGAGGGGCCGGCGACTGGGCGCACGTCCAGCCGAGGCGCTACAAGCACGAAGAAGAAGGACTTGCCCGATTCCGCGATGTGACCCGCCACACGCTTCTTGGAGGCGGCCCGGATGGCGGCGAAGCCGGCCTGGGTTTCGAGTTGCGGTATTTCGAGGTTGCGCCGGGCGGCTATTCCTCTCTAGAGCGCCACGCTCACGGGCATGCGGTCGTGATCGTGAAGGGGAAGGGCGCGGTTCGCCTGGGAGAGGCAACGGAGCCGGTCTCGGCGCTCGATGTCGTGTACGTGGCTCCGCACGATGTCCACCGCTTCTCCGCCGACGCCGGGGAGGCGCTGGGCTTTCTCTGCGTCGTGGACCGCGCGCGGGACCGCCCGGTCGTGGTGGACGAGGCCGGCCCAGTCTCTCCGGGCGCGTCCGGGTCAGGGGAGCGGAGGGGCCGGTGAAGGTCGGCGGCATTCCCTATCGCGCCATCTTCACGGAGGGCGAGGGCGCGGACGTTCAGGTCATCGACCAGACCTTGCTGCCGCACCGGTTCCGCATCCGCCGGCTTGCGAGCCCCGCCGACGCGGCGCACGCCATCTCCGCCATGGTGGTGCGCGGGGCCCCCCTCATCGGCGCGACCGCGGCGTTCGGGGTCGCGCTCGCCATGCGCGCCGATCCCTCCGACGCGTCGCTCGGGGCGTCCGTCGGCCGGCTGATGGCGACCCGACCGACGGCTGTCAACCTGCGCTGGGCGCTCGAGAACGCCGAAGCCGCGCTCCGGCCGCTGCCTCCCCCGCGCCGGATGCGAGCCGCCTACGGGTTCGCCCACGCCCTCTGCGAAGACGATGTGCGCATCAACCGAAGCATCGGCGACATCGGACTGGATCTCTTCCGCGAGATCCACCGGTCCTCGGAAGGTGGGGCGCGCCGGCCCGGCCGGCCTCTGAACGTACTCACGCACTGCAATGCCGGCTGGCTGGCGACCGTTGACTGGGGCACCGCCACCGCACCCATGTACCGGGCCCACGACGAAGGGCTGGACATACACGTCTGGGTTCGCGAGACGCGCCCTCGCCTTCAGGGAGCCGGCCTCACCGCCTGGGAACTCGGCCAGCACGGGGTGCCGCACACGCTCGTCTCCGACAGCGCCTCTGGCCATCTGCTGAGTCGCGGGGAGGTCGATGTCGTCATCGTGGGCACCGATCGTACGGCCGCCTCCGGTGACGTCGCCAACAAGGTGGGCACCTACCCCCTCGCCCTCGCCGCCCGCGACAACGGCGTCCCCTTCTACGTGGCCGTGCCCTCCCCCAGCATCGACTGGACGACCGAAGACGGGGCCGACATCCCGATAGAGGAGCGGGCTGCGGACGAGGTGACGCTGGTGCGCGGCGTTGATGAAGCCGGGGTGGAGCGCACCGTGCGGATCGCCCCCGAGGGTACGCGCACGGCCAATTATGCCTTCGACGTGACCCCTCGCCGGCTGGTCACGGGGCTGGTCACGGAGCGGGGCGTGTGCTCTGCCGACGGAAACGCGCTCAGAAGGATGTTTGGAAGGGAGACGGGGTGACAGGTTCCGTGTTCCCGCGCGGCGTGCGGATGCTGGAAGGACCTGAAGGGCGGCTTCCGCAGGCGCCTCAGTCGGAGATGACCGGGTCGGTCCTGCGCTGCCGGGCGTACAGCCAGGCTCGTGCCGAGGCGCGGGCGCGTTCCCGGCGCGCTTCGCGGTCCCGGTAGGCTCGGGCGCACTTGGCGCGGCAGGTCGTTCCCCCGCGCCGAACCGGCACCGGTGCCCCGCAATACACGCACAGATCCTCAGACGCGGACGCCGTTTCGCCCCGTTGTCTACGGCGATGGGTCATGCTGAATTATCCGGCCGTATTCTACACACACAGCTACCGCACTTTCCGGCGTGCGGGTGCTGCACACAACACACACCTGCCGCATCTCAAGCGGCTCGACCTGAGTGGCTGTATTGTCTCCCAAGCTGGATAGACCAATATATGCAACACCGATCTCGCCGCGTCAAACCCGCACTGGAGGTCCGATGCGCCGCCGCTTCCTCGCGTTACCGTGGATACCCGCGCTCCTTCTGCTCGGAGCGACGCCCGCTCCCCGTTTCGTCGAGCAGCCACACGCAGGGACCATCGTCGAGCAACCTCGCCCCGGCATCGACGTCGAGGCGTACCGCTTCGAGCTGACGCTCCGCGATGACGTTGACCGGATTACCGGACGGGCCACGGTGAGATTCCGTTTCACGGCGGCCGGAGTCGTGGAGCTGCCGCTGGACCTGATCGGCGTGAGGTCCGATGGTCAGGGGATGGAGGTTACCGGCGTCCGGGCGGCGGGGCGTCCCCTGGAGTACCGCCATGAGAACGACCTCCTCACGGTGGGGCTGCCCCGGGCGGGCCGCCCCGGCGAGCGGGACTCGGTGACGGTGAGCTACCGGGGCGCCCCCGCGTCCGGCCTCCGCATAGGCCCCAACAAGTACGGCGAGCGCACCTTCTTCAGCGACAACTGGCCCAACCGCGCGCGCAACTGGCTGCCCACGGTGGACCATGTGGCGGAGAAGGCGGCGTGCGAGTTCGTCGTCACCGCGCCCGCGCACTACCAGGTGGTGTCCAACGGCCTCCTGGTGGAGGAGACGGACCTTGACGGAGGCATGCGCCGCACTCACTGGCGGCAGTCGGCGCCCATCTCTCCGTGGCTTTTCGTGGTGGGCGTGGCGCGCTTCGCCGTGCAGCACCTGGGCGAGTTCGATGGGAAGCCCGTACAGACCTGGGTGTACGCGCGCGACCGTGAAGCCGGCTTCCACGACTTCGCCGTCCCCACCCTCCGCGTCCTCGCCTTCTTCGACGACTACGTGGGACCCTTTGCCTACGAGAAACTGGCCAACATCACCTCCCCGGCCACCGGCGGGGGCATGGAGGCCGCGACCGCCCTCATGTACAGCGAGAACGCGGTTACGGGCGACCGGCCGGTGCGCTGGCGCAACGTCGTCATCCACGAGATCGCACACCAGTGGTTCGGCAACGCGGTCACCGAGTCCGAATGGGACGATGTGTGGCTGAGCGAGGGGTTCGCGACCTACTTCACGCTGCTCTTCCGCGAGCACGCCTACGGAAGGGACGACTTCGCCATCGGCCTCCGCCAGGCGGCAGAGCGCGTCGTGGCCTGGTACGCGGAGAATCCCGACTATCGCATCGTCCACGCCGACCTCGAGGACATGTCGCGGGTGACCAGCGTGGCGACCTACCAGAAGGGCGCCTGGGTGCTGCACATGCTCAGGGAGCGGATTGGCGACGAGGCCTTCCAGAGGGGCATCCGCACCTATTATGCCCGTCACCTGAACGGCACGGCCTCGACCGACGACCTCATGCAGGCCATGGAGGAGGCTTCCGGCGACGACCTGCAGGCCTTCTTCGACCAGTGGCTCCGGCACGGGGGCAATCCGGTCTTCGAGGGGTCATGGGCATACGACTCCGACGCCGGAGCGGTGCGCGTCGATCTGCGCCAGGTGCAGGAGACGGGGCTGTTTCGGATGCCTCTCGACATCGGGGTCTACATGGGACGTGATCGGCTTCCGGCCCAGGTGGTCACCGTCGAGGTGGACGCGGCCTCCCACAACTTCGTGATCCCGGTCGACGCCGAGCCCTCCGAGGTCCGCCTCGACCCGGGTACCCGGGCGCTGTTTGCAGCGGAGTTCGAGAGAGCCGGAGGGGCGCCCTAAGCGGCAGCAGAAGCGGCCGGTCGCCCCTCCGTAAGGCGGTGGTGCACCATGGTCAGGGCGGGCACGATCAGCATCAGCACCGCCGTCGCGAACAGGATTCCGAAGCCGAGTGAAGCCGCCATCGGCACCAGGAACTGCGCCTGCAGGCTGCGCTCGAAGACGAGCGGCGCCACCCCCAGGAAGGTGGTCACGGACGTAAGCAGGATCGGGCGGAAGCGCGCCTTGGCTCCGTCGATGATCGCCTCCCGGCCGGGCATGCCCCGCCGGAGGCGATCGTTGATGAAATCGATCATGACCAGGGAATCGTTCACCACGACGCCGCTCAGGCCGATCACGCCGAACATTGACATCATGCTCATGGGCAGCCCAAGAAGCAGATGGCCCGCGATCGCGCCGATGATCCCGAAGGGGATGGCGGCCATGACGATCAAGGGCTTGGTGTAGGAGCCGAAGGGGATCGCGAGCAGAGCGTAGATGGCGAGCAGAGCCAGCGCGAAGCCGCTCGCCAGCGCGCCGAAGGACTCCACCTGCTCTTGCTGTTGGCCTCCGAAGCTGTAGGAGAGGCCCGGGTCGCGGGCGGCCAGTGCCGGAAGCACGGTCGCGGCAAGCTGCTCCGTCACCTCGCCGCCGGTTATGACTTCGCGGTCGACGTCGGCAGTGACGGTGATGACCCGCTCTCCGTCCGTCCGCCGGATCGTGGTGGGCGAGCTTCCCAGGCGCACCGAGGCGACTCGGCCCAGCGGCACCTCGCCTCCCATGGGCGTGCGCACCAGGTACTCCTCCACGTCCGCGATGGCGTTGCGTTCCTCTTCGGGCAGGCGAACGTAGACGCGCACCTCCTCGCGGCCGCGCTGTACGCGCACCGCCTCGTTGCCGAAGAAGGCGGAGCGCACCTGGCGGGCCAGGGCATCCAGGGTCAGCCCCATGGTCCGGGCCTCCGGGCGCAGGTCGAGCTGGATCTCCCTGAGTCCCTGATCCTGGTCCGCGCGGACATCGAACACGCCCTCGAACGCCCGCAGGCGCTCCATCAGGCTGTCGGCGACCGATGTAAGACGCCCGGGATCCGGGTGGGCGAGCTCGACGTGAACCGGAAAGCCGAAGTTGAGCAGCTCGGCCGTGATGGTGAGCGCCTTCGCCGCGGGGAGGGGACCCAGTTCCTCGCGCCACGCCTGCTGAAAGTCGGCCGCGGACACGTCGCGGAATTCAGCGGTTACGAGCTTGAATTCCACCGCCGCCAGGTTGGGGCGCGGATCGGGTGAGGGCCCGGCTCCAAAGGGCTGCATCTGCCGGGCCTCCTGCCCCACCGTCGAGTTGACCCCCTCGAGGAGCGATCCGCCGTCATCGGCGGACAGACGCGTGATGGCCCGGTATCCCGACGCTGCCAGGAAATCGGCCATCTCGGAGGTCCGCTCCGCGGGCGTGCCTTCCGGCATCTCCAGCGTGGCCGTGACCAGGTCCGCCTCCACCGTGGGCATGAAATTCACCCGGATGATGCCCGCCGGCACCATGGCGACGGAGAGGACGATGAGCGCGATCCCGCTCGTGATGACCAGCCCGGGCTGAGCGGTCGCGACCCTGAGGGCTCGGTCGAGAGGCCCGGCGATGAAGCGCTTCAACCCGCGATCGACCCCCCGCTGGATGCGGGCGACCAGGTGATCCCGGGACCGGCGCCGGCGCCTCCCCGGGTTCGGCATGTGAGACAGGTGGTTGGGCAGAACCAGGAGCGACTCGACGAGCGAGAACATGAGGACGGAGATCACGACGACGGGGAGCATCGTCATCAGCCTCCCCATGACGCTCGGGACGAAGAACAGCGGGCAGAACGCCACCACGGTGGTGAGGACGGCGAAGATGACCGGGCCCGTGATACGGCGGGTCCCGCGGATGGACGCGTCCACGCCGCGCCAGCCCTTCTCGCGCTCCGCATGGATGTTCTCGCCCACCACCACGGCGTCGTCGACGACGATGCCGACGGCGAGGATGAACGCGAAGAGCGTCATCATGTTGATCGAAACGGCCAGCCAGTTCATCACGGCGAAGGTGCCGACGAAGGAAACCGCGATGCCGACCGCCACCCAGAACGCGAGCCTGAGATCCAGGAAGAGGGTGAGCGAGAGCAGGACGAGCGCCAGGCCGATGAGGCCGTTCTTCACCAGCAGCCCGAGGCGGCTCTCGAAGATCTGGCCGGAGTTGTTCCACACCTCCAGTCCCACCCCGGCGGGCAGCGACGGGACGACCTCCTCTTCCAGGTGCTCTTCGACCGCCGCAACGATGTCGAGCACCTTCTCGTCCGAGGTCCGGAAGACCTCCACATAGACCGCGGGCTGGCCCTGGAAGCGGGCGATCAGGTCCACGTCTCGGAAGCCGTCGCGCACCTCGGCGATGTCCCCCAGGCGCACCACGGTGCCGTCCACCCGGCTGAGGACGATGATGTCTTCGAAGTCGTGCTGGGTGTAGTTCTGCCCGGTGGTGCGGATGCGCACCTCCTCGTCCCGGGTGTCGATGCTTCCCGCGGACAGGTCGAGGGATCCGCCCCGCACCGCGCCCGCGATGTCCCCCAGGGTCAGGCCCAGCGCCCGCAGCTGATGGAGGGGGACCTCGACGGAGATCTCGTAGTCGCGAATGCCCGTCGTTTCGACGTAGGAGACCACCGGAAGCGCCGAGAGCCCGTCTTCAGTGCGGTACGCCAGCTCCTTGAGCGTGCGCTCGCCCACGTCGCCGAACAGCACCAGGCGGATGACGCTCTGGCGATTGGTCAGTTCGCTGACCTCGGGGCGCTCTGCGCCGGCGGGGAAGGTCTGGATCCGGTCGACCTGGGCCTTGACGTCGTCCAGTGCCCGCGCGACGTCGGCGCCCAACTGGAGTTCCACCGTTACCGACCCACGCCCCTCGGCCGCCGTCGAACGGATCTCCTTGACGTCGTCCACCGCCTCGATCTGTTCCTCGATCTTGCGCAGGATCGACTCTTCGATCTCGTCGGGCGTGGCCCCGGGGTAGGGAACCGAGATGACGACCTGGTCGAGGGAAATCTCCGGGAAGACCTCCTGTACGAGACCGCGCAGGGAGACGAAGCCCGCCGCCAGAATGAAGAACATGAGCAGGTTGGCGGCGACCCCGTTGCGGGCCATGTAGGCGATGGGGCCGCGCGCCTCCCGCGGCCGGGCGTTCGACGAGTGCTCGTCCGGCGAGTGCTCGTCCGGCCGGCTCATCCGGGCCCGTCGGCGCTCGTCCGCACCACCATGCCCTCGGTGGCGAACTGCAGGCCGCTCAGCACAACCGCCTGTCCTTCCGCAAGGCCACCGGTGACGTACACGAGTTCGTCGGCGCGCTGCAGGACGCCTACCGGGACGATGGTGACCAGAGTGTCCTGGCGCAGCGCCCAGACTTCGTTCCCGGTCCGCAGCGCGGAACGGGGCACGGTGAAGTAGCGCTCCGGGGCGGCTCCGGCGATGCGCACCTCCACGAACTGGCCGACCAGAAGGGGTGGACCGCTCGGGCCGTCCTCCGCTTCCGCGATGTCGCCCTCCGGGGTGGCCGCCCGACCGCCCGCGAACGGGTCGGGGACGCGCACCACCACGTCGATCGTGCGGGTCTGTTCGTCCAGCGCGGCCTCAGCCCGGTCCACGTATCCCGACCACGCGTACGAGGCATCTCCGTACTCGGCCATCACCGTGGCCTCGACGCTTGCGTCGCCATCACCCGCATCCAGCATCCAGAGGTCGGGGATGAGGGCCGCATCGGCGTCCGACAGCGGAACCACCACCTCCACGGCGTCGTCGGCGTAGAGCCGTCCCACGCCCTGTCCGGCGGCGACGAACTGCCCGACGTCCACCATTTCGGTTCTGACGATGCCGCTGAAGGGCGCGCGCACCTCGGTCCGCGCCAGCGCCAGCTCCGCGTCGGCGAGAGCGGCGCTGTCCCGCGCCAGCGCAGCCCGGGCGGCGGCCAGTTGCGGCTCCCGGAGCGTGAGCGGGCTCGCTTCGCCCGGAGGGGGGGCATCGTCTGCCCGCCGGCGCAGGAACCCCTCGTACTCGGCGCGGGCAATGCGGGCCTCCTCCTCGGCCTGCAGGAGCGCTACCAACTGCGCGGCGACGTTGGCGCGCGCCTGCTGCACGCGGTTCAGGTAGTCCGCGTCGTCGATGCGGAAAAGGACCTGTCCCGCACTCACGCGCCCGCCGCTCAGGAACGCGGGCGCGACCGACGCGACCTTGCCGTTGATCTGGGCGGCGACATCGATCTCGGCGCGCGGACGCACCGTGCCCGCGCTGTAGACCGGGATGGCGCCGTCCCGGCCGGTGGCGAGGGCGGTCGTGACAAACGGCGCCTGCGAGCCCGGCTCGCGCAACGGGGGGTCGGGACGCAGGGCGATCATCACGGCGGCCAGGACGACGGCGCCCCCGAGGATGCCCGAAGCGATCAGAAAACTGCGGCGGCGGCTCATCTATTCCGTCCCCCCGGTTGGCGTGTCGGCTTCTTCTTTGGATTCGCTGGCGGGCACCATGCGCGGGCCTTCGAGCTCCTCGGGTGGAACGGTCCAGTCACCGCCCAGGGAGCGGTGTACCGCCAGGCGCGCCAGGGCCAGATCGCGGCGCGCCCCGGCCAGCGTCGACTCGACGTTGAGCAGCGCCCGCACGGCGTCGAGGTAGTCGACGTAGCCTCCCACTCCGGCGGCGTAGCGGCGCGACTGCAACTCGACCGAGGCAAGGGCCTCTTCCCGCTGTGATGCGAGGAAGTCGTGGCGCCGCCCTTCGTTGCCGAGCGCGGCCAGCGCCGTCTCCACCTCGTGAACCGCCGTCACCACGGTGCGCCCGTAGGCGGCCGCCGCCTGACCGAAGCGGGCGTGCGCGACGGCGATGTTGCTGCGGATGCGACCCCCCTGGAAGATCGGCGCGGTCAGGTTGCCGAGCAGGTTGCGAAACCACTGGTCGACATTGAAGAGGCCGTCGGCGTCCGCGGACTGCACCCCGATCGTGCCCGAGAACGACAGGGAGGGGAGCATTTCGGCCCGGCGCGCGCCGATGGTGAAGCGGGCGGCCTCGAGCCGCAGGCCCGCGGAGCGCACATCCGGCCGTTGAACCAGGAGGTCGGCCGGCACCCCTGCGGAGACGGGATCGCTCGACGGCAGCGGCGCCAGCGAATCGGGGAGGATCGCGTCGAGCTTCTCGCGGAAGCCGCCCACCAGAACGGCCAGACGCCCTTCGGCGTTGACCAGCTGGCTCTCCAGCTGAGGAAGGGCGGCCTGCGTGTTCCGAAGTTCCTGGCGAACCTGGTAGAGTTCGAAGGAAGTGACCAGACCGCGGTCGTAGCGGGTCTCTGCGAGCTGCTCCCGTTCAAGAAGCACGTCGATCGTCTCGCGCGCGACGGCTTCGCGCCTGCGCAGATCGGCGATCTCGAAGTAGGTCGTGATGGTCTCGGACAGCACGCCGATACGCGCCGCGCGGTAGTCCGACTCCGACGCCAGGTACTCCTGCCCGGCGGCCCGCGAATCGTTGCGGGCGCGTCCCCAGAAATCCAGTTCGTAGGCGAAGTCGACGCCCAGCGACCAGGTCTCGATGCCGAGGCGCTCGGGGAACTCGAAACCGGGCAGCCGGTCACCCGCGATTTCGCGGAACTGCTGGCCGAAGCCGGCGTTGGACGGGTTGTCCGTGTCGCTGACGTTCGCGCTGGCCTGGATGGCGGGAAGGAGCGAGGCGCGCGCGATCCCCGCCTGGGCCCTGGCCTGCTGTACGCGAGCGACCGCTTCGGCGAGGTCGAAGTTGGCGGCCAGCACCGAGTCGATGACGGTGTTGAGCGCCGGATCCTGGAAAGTGGTCCACCACTCCCTGGCCTGGTACGCGCCCGACTCTTCGCTCCCCTCGAAGCTGTCGGGAAGCTCGGCGACCGGCTCCGGCACCGAAGGCGCGGGCGCGAGAGAGCACGCTGCGAGGAGGAGCAGCGATGACAGCGCCACAAGGGGCGCAGGCGTCTGCTGAACGTTCATGACCGCGTCACCTGCCTGTGTGCACGGAAGCTGTCCGACGTGATGCCGAAAAGCTGGTCCGGAGACGGCAGTTGGCGCAAGCTGCCAGAGGAGCGCGGGCGTCCGGTCGCCCCTGGCTCGGCCTTCTTTTCGATTACGGGCGGCCGAGCCGCCCGGCGATCCCTACCGCGCTACCTCGAACGGCACGGTCGCCACCTGGTCGTCCCACCAGATCGTGAACAGGCCGCCCTGGGGGGTCATGTCCATGAAGGTGATGACGAGCTGATCGGCGGACATCGCGATCGTCGAGACGTCCATGCTGGTGCGCAGAACGTCGCGGTCGGGCGTGTAGCCGTAGGCGCCCCACAGCGCGTCCGGGTTCTCCTCGCGGAAGTCGTTCTTCACGCCCCAGTTGGCGAAGATGAGCGTCCACTCGTCCTCGGTGAGTTCCGCGAAGACGCTGTATTCACCGGCGGGGAGGCGCTGGCCGTGGAAGGTCAGGTCGGTCTCGGTCATGAAGCGGGTGGACTGGTCGGCCCCCACGCGCCACACCGGCGCCCCGCGCAGGAAGGCCTGCCCGTACTCGTCGCCCGAGCCGAACAGGTCGCGGCCCCGGAGGATGGGGCGGCCGTAGGTAACGACGACCCACGAGCCGTTCTCGTAGCTGCCCTCCGAGTTGTACGCGCCTCCCACATGGGCGGCGGCCTCGCCGCGGGGGCTCAGCGGCCTGTCCTGAGCCTGAACGGTGGTGGCGAAGGCGAGCGCCAGGGCGAGACAGCACAGCGGCCGAAGCATCTTCATCGGTTTCCTCCGGGGGTTTGGGGTGGCAAAACGCGCGCTCAATCCTACACGAGCCGTCCGGCGGGAGAAAGGGGAGGAGATCCGGAGATGTGATGGAATGGACGCCCCCTCCCGACAGCCTCACAATTCACCGATGATGG
>JAPPMM010000002.1 GCA_028819075.1 Gammaproteobacteria bacterium | reverse complement strand
GTCGGCACCACCCAGCGTGCGTTCCCGGCCCACTCCGGCAACCCGCGTCCAGTCCAGGCCTGGCAACCCGCGCCCGCAGCCCCGAGCGTCGGCACCACCCAGCCTGCGTTCCCGGCCTACTCCGGCCGCGCGTCCCCGGCCGGCCCCGGCGGCCAGCGCGCGCCCACGACCCGCCCCCGCCGCGCGGGCGACCGCACGACCCACCCGCCCGCCCCGCCGTCCCCCCGGCGGCCCGTAGGGTGCCCACCGCCTTCCGCGCCCCTCCGGAGTGACCGGACCGATCCGCAGCGGCCGGGCGGTCCTCCGGAGGGGCGCACCATACCTGCTGGCGTTCGCCGGCCTGGCGTGGGCCGTGTCCTGCGGGGACGAACCGACCACCCCACCCCCCAACCTCCCCCCGGCGACCGAGGGCACAATACCCGCCCAGAGCCTCAAGCCCTGGGACACGGTCACGCTGAACGCAGCCCAATTCTTCAGCGACCCCGAGGGACATCAGCTCACCTTCACCACGGCGAGCTCCGACACCACCGTCGCTTCCGTGTCCGTGATGGACAGTACGCTGACCATCTACGCCGAGGGACCGGGAGTGGCCACGGTTTCATTGACCGCCCATGACCCCCGGGGGCTGGCCGCCAACCACATCATCGACGTAACGGTGGATCCGTACTCCGACCGCCAGATCCTCATCCTCTTCCATGAGGCCACCGGCGGCCCGAACTGGTACGGCCGGCTGGGCTGGCTCTCCGACGCGCCACTGGAGGACTGGTTCGGAGTCGAGGTTGACGACGACGGAAACGTGATCGAGCTGGAGCTCTACCGGAACAACCTGATCGGCACCGTCCCACCGGAACTCGGTGGGCTCACCAGCCTGACCCGCCTGCAACTCGCGTCCAACCACCTGAGCGGCCCGATTCCCGCGGAGTTGGCGGAGCTGTCCAACCTGTCGTTCCTCGGGTTCTTCAACAACGACCTGGAAGGCACCGTCCCGTCGGAACTCGGCGGCCTGACCAACCTCACCCACCTGGAACTCGACCGTAACCGCCTGACGGGCCCGATTCCGCGGAGCTTTCTGGAACTCGATGGGTTGAGGCGATTCTACTTCGCCCAGAGCAGCGGGCTCTGTGTCCCCGGCTCTCCCGAGTTCACGGCGTGGATGTCGGCCATGAAGGGGGAAGCTCGGGGACCATTCTGCAACCAGTCCGACCTGCGCGTGCTGGAATCGCTCTACCTGGCATCCGGGGGCCAGGAATGGACGAACGCCACCGGCTGGCCCGAAGGGGCCGCCGCGTCCCAGCGCTACGGAGTCGGCACGGACGCGCTCGGCCGCGTCACGGCGCTCGACCTGACCGCCAACGGACTTGCCGGCCGCCTCCCCGAGAACCTGGGCCGGCTGACGCTGCTGACCGAGCTCCGGGTCGCGGACAACGCGCTCGGCGGACGTCTGCCGCAGTCCCTCCCGGCGCTTCCGCTTCGGTGGTTCGACTACGCGGAAACAGAACTGTGCGTCCCGCCCGACGCACACTTCAAGGGTTGGCTCGACGGGATCGAATGGCATCAGGGGACCCGCATCGACTGTGCCCCTCCCTCCGACCGCGATGTCCTGGTGGCGCTCTACGACGCGACGGGCGGGCCCGACTGGACCGAACGCGGCAACTGGCTGACCGATGCGGAACTCGGCGAATGGTACGGCGTCGAGACCGATTCGTCGGGCCGGGTGACCGCGCTCAGGCTGCAGAACAACGGCCTCGAGGGCCCGTTGCCGCCGGAACTGGGGCACCTGTCCGCATTGCGGGACCTGGTTCTCTGGAACAACGACCTTTCGGGGCCCATCCCTCCGGAGCTCGGCAACCTCCCCAACCTCACCAGCCTGGTCGTCGTCAACAGCAACCTGTCGGGGACCATTCCGCCGGAGCTCGGCAACCTGGCCGAGCTGAGCGTCCTGTTGCTGGCAAGCAGCGAGCTGACGGGACCCATACCCGCGGAGCTGGGCAAGCTGGTCAACCTCACTTCCCTGACGCTCGACGACAACGCTCTGGAAGGTCCGATCCCGCCTGAACTCGGGAACCTCGCCGCGCTGGAGTCGCTGAGCCTCGCTCTCAACTACCTGACGGGCCCCATCCCCCCGGAATTGGGGAGCCTCTCGAGCCTCCGCCAGCTCGGTCTTGGAGGCAACGAACTCACAGGCTCCATCCCTCCGGAACTGGCAATGCTGGAGGAGCTGCAGGTCCTCGTCCTGTGGGACAACGATCTCACCGGACCGGTGCCTCCGGAACTCGGCAGTCTCGGCAACCTGCTCTATGCGACCCTCGCCGAAAACGAGCTTACGGGCCCCATCCCGCCGGAGCTCGGCTCACTCGCGCGCATCGACTACCTGACCCTTGCGGACAACAACCTCACCGGCCCGATCCCGCCCGAGTTCGGACGCCTGATCGGGGCAATCGATCTGGATCTGAGAGGCAATGCCCTCACCGGTCAGATCCCGGCCGAACTGGGCCGGCTGCCGCGGCTGGTGCGCCTGTCCCTGGGCCGCAACGACCTGAGCGGTCCGATCTCCCCCCGGATGGGAGGAATGAGCCACCTCCGCGAACTCGACGTGACGGACAATGCCGGGCTCTCGGGAGCGCTCCCGGAAGAGCTGACGGAGCTGAACCTCGACATGCTCGCGACGGGAGGAACCGACCTTTGCGCGCCCTCGGGCGAGGCCTTCCAACAGTGGCTGGCAGCCGTTCCCAAGCGGCGCCTGATCCCCTGCGCGGAGGGCGAACCCGCGTCGGCCTATCTGACCCAGGCGGTGCAGTCGCGTTCGTACCGCGTCCCGCTGGTCGCCGGCCGCCCCGCGCTCCTGAGAGTGTTCGTCACCGCCGCGCGCCCCGGCGGCGCGAACATGCCTGCGGTGCGGGCGAGGTTCCTTCTCGACGGGGTCGAGACGCACGTGGCGGAGATCGCATCCTCCCCGGTTCCCATCCCGACCGAGGTGGACGAGGGCGACCTGGCGGCCTCCGCCAACGCCGAGATTCCCGGGGAGGTCATCCAGCCGGGCCTCGAGATGGTGATCGAGATCGACCCGGAGGGAGTCCTGGACCCGGCGCTGGGCGTAGCAAGGCGGATTCCCGCGGATGGCGGCCGTGCGGTGGACGTGCGCGCGATGCCCCCGCTGGACCTGACCCTGGTGCCCTTCCTGCAGGAGCAGACGCCCGATTCCTCGATCCTGGCGCTGACCACCGGCATGGCGACGGACCCGGGCGGGCACGAACTGCTCCACGACACCCGGACCCTGCTCCCCGTCGGGGAGCTCGAGGTGACCGCCCACGAGCCGGTGCTGATCTCGTCCAACAACGCCTACGACCTGTTCCGGGAGACCATCGCCATCTGGGCAGTGGAAGGGGGGATGGGCCACTACATGGGCATGATCGCCGGACGTACGACCGTCGCCCGGGGCATCGCGGGCGTGCCGGGCCGGGTCAGCTTCTCGGTGCCCGATTCGCGAATCATCGCGCACGAACTAGGGCACAACATGTACCTCCATCACGCCCCCTGCGGAGGCGCCGGAGGTCCCGATCCGTCGTTTCCCGAACCGGACGGATCGATCGGCGCCTGGGGATACGACTTCCGCCGCGGCAGGCTGGTGGCGCCCGCCCGGCACGATCTGATGTCGTATTGCGAACCGCCCTGGGTCAGCGACTACTACTTCACCAACGCGCTCCGCTTCCGGATCCGTGACGAAGCGCCACGTGTGACGCAGGCAGCGGCGGGGTCCGGCCGCTCGCTCCTGCTCTGGGGGGGCGTCGACCCGGAAGGCAAGCCGTTCCTGGAGCCGGCCTTCGTGCTGGAGGCGCCCGCGAACGTCCCGCGGGCGGGCAGCGAATACCGGATTACGGGCCGCGACGAGCGCGACCGCGAGCTGTTTTCGCTCGGTTTCGACATGCCGGTGCCGGCCGATGGCGACGGCAGGGCCGCGTTCGCCATCATGCTCCCGGTACGCGACGGCTGGGCCGAGGACCTGGCCGGCATCACGCTTGCCGGACCCGGCGGCTCGGATACGCTGAACCGGGAGTCGGCGCGTCCGATGGCCATCCTGCGCAATCCGCGGACCGGCCAGGTTCGTGGAATCCTGCGTCGCACGGCTCCCGTCGCACAGGCCGCCATGGACGGGACCGGCAGCGTCTCCGGATCCGGTCTGGAAGTGTTGCTCAGCCCGGGGCTGCCCGGCGCTGCAGCCTGGAGGCGCTGACGATGCGCGGCTCCGGCCCGGAAGGGCTCAGGAGGGAGGAGTCGCCGCGTCCGGCCGCTCCGGCGAATCGGCGGCAGGCGCTACCGTAAACTCGGTGAACATCCCCCGGCCGTCATGCCCGGAAAAGTCGCAGATCGCCATATAGGCACCCGGCTCGAGCTCGACGGTAGCCACCCGGCGCTCCCCGGGGTTGAGGCGCCGCTCCAGCACCCAGGCCGCGAGAGTGTCCTCCATCCGGCGGAAGTAGATGTTGTGCTCTTCAAACCCGGCGTTGACGAAGCGCACCAGGTGTGGCCCGGCGGGAAGGACGAGCGGCATGGAAATGGTGTACTCGTCCATCAGGATCTGCATGGTGTCCACGCGGGAGGGCGGCGGGGTCTCGACCGGAGGAGCCGGCCGATCGTCGTCCGGCTCCGCGCATCCCCCGGCGGCAAAGCATGCGGCGGCGAGCACCAGCAGCCGTGAGGCCTTCGACCGCGCGGGGCTGCGGCGAACATGTCCTGGGGATTCCGGATACAAGGAAGCTGTGCGCCGCACGAGGAGTGTCACCAGCGATGGAAGCACCGCCGTCCCGCCGCGCCTGGCCGGAGACGGGTGGGCTCCGGAATGCGCGGTCTCCTGCCGGAGACGCGCGCCCGGACCGGCGAGCAACCGGCGCTGCCCTGCAGAGGCGCCGGTCGGAATCGAACCGACGATCGAGGATTTGCAGTCCTCTGCCTTACCACTTGGCCACGGCGCCAAAAGAATGGGGAGCCGACGAGCGCGCTCCCCATACCGGCTTTGCAAGAGCGGGAAACCGGACTCGAACCGGCGACCCCCACCTTGGCAAGGTGGTGCTCTACCAACTGAGCTATTCCCGCAGATGAAGCATCATGAGGTTAGAAACAGCCACCATGGGTGTCAACCACCCGCGCGATGGTTTTCCCTGCTCCGGCCCGTGACTACCTTTGCACGTTCTCGCCGGGAGCCGGCGCCCGGCCCGCGCGCACCATCCTGCCCCCGCTTCCCCTTGCCCCACCCCTCTCGCGGGCACCTCACGCGACCCGGAATTCCGCCTCTCCTGCGGCGGCTGCCGGCGCTTCTCCCGGCCCTCCTGCTGCCCGGCGCGGCGAGTGGACAGCTTGTCGGCGGACCGATCGTCCCTTCGGGCCATCTGCGGCTGGACATCGACGCGAACTACGTCACCTGGAGCGAGCGCTTCGGCCTGCGGTCCGAGGGGGGATCCCCGGTCGAGGAGGTGGAGCCGCTGGGGTGGAACCTGAGCAGCGACGCCCTGGGATCGGACCGGCTGCCTGGAGCCGCGCTCACCGAGGCTCGCCTCCGGACCCTGTTCGCGAATCCCGACTACCGGTTCAACCTGGGGAGCACCAGCCACCTGTTCGCGGCCCACATCCGGCGCGTGCCCCTCGGGTTCCGGCTGGGCGTATTCCCCTGGCTTACGGTGGGGGCGTCGCTGCCCATGGTGCAGCGCAAGCTCGACTCGGAGCTGGTGTACACACCCGGGGAGGCGAACGCCGGGCTGGCGCCGCCGGCGTCCCTGAGGGCCCCGTTCATGAACGAATACGGGAATGCCCTTGCCGAGGCGCGCACCGTCATCGCCGGCCTTTGCGGGGTGGACGAGAGCGCCCCCGAGTGCCAGGCAGGCCGCGCCGTGCTCGCGGAGGGCGACGCGCTGCTGGGATCCCTCGGGGCGCTGTTCGGAGAAGCCATCTTCTTCCCCCTGGAGGGTTCCGCTGCGGGCCGCGACCTCGCCGGCCGCGTGGACGCGGTCAGGACCGGCCTGTCGGACATCGGTGTGACGACCTTCACGGCCCCGCTCCCGCTCGGCACCCCGCTCGACCGGGCCGGCTTCGATTCGCTGGTCGTCGTTCCGGTATTCGGGACGACCGGTCTTCCCGTTGAGGATATGGACGCGCTCTGGGAACCCGGAGACCTGGAGGTAAGCGCGGCGATTCAGGTCCTGAACCTGACCCCGCGTCCGCCGGACCTCCCGGGCCCCGGAGAGGCGGCTGATTCCCTCGCTGCATCCGAGCAGGACTCCGGCGGCGGGTTCCGGGTTCGGCTGGGCGTGGCCGGCACGCTCCGCCTGGGCACCGGCAGCCCGCAGGACACCCTCCGCGAGTTCCTGGACATGGAGGTCGCGGAGGGGCAGATGGACATCGAGGCGCGCGCCTTCGGCGGCGTCGACTGGGCGCGGCGCGTGGGGTTGACCTTCGATGTGCGCTACGGGGTCGCCTCACCCGTGTACGTGCGCCGCCGCGTCGGTCCGCCCGACATGGGCTTCGCCCCCCGTCCGCCCCTGGAGACGGTGCAGTGGCAGCCGGGCAACTACCTCGAGTACGCGATCACCCCACAACTGCTGCTGACGCCCCAGCTCGCGGTCGGCTTCGTGTACCGCTCCTTCAGCCGCGCGGCGGACAGCTTCGCGGGCGAGGCGGCCGACTTGGCGGCGCTTTCGCTCGAGACGGAAGCCGAAGTGCGGTCCATGGGGTTGGACGTCCGGTATTCCAGCTTCCTGGCCGGCGGCTTCCCGGTTGTGGCCCGCTTCGGCTGGGAAGCCGCGCGCAGCGGCGCCGGAGGCCGGACGCCCAGGACGGGCAGGGTGCACTTCGGGGCGAGTCTTTTCTGGAGGCTGTGGGGCGGTGGCCGGCAGCCCCCGGATGAAGCCGCTCCGACGCCGGTAGGAGCCCGTCCGGGCCGCTAGAGGACAGCCCCGGCAACCTCCTGCCCCGCGACGCGCAACAGCTCGCGGGCGTGCTCGCGGGAAGCCGCCGAATCCGGGTCGCCGCCCAGCATGCGCGCGATCTCATGCACGCGCGTGCCCCCGTCCAGGACGGAGGCCCGCGTACGGATCATGCCGTCATCCGGCGAGAGCCGCTTCTCGACCAGCACATGATGACTCGCCCGCGATGCGATCTGGGCGAGGTGGGTGATGGCGAGCACCTGGTGGGCCCGCCCCGTCTCCTGGAGCCGCGCCCCGACCGCGTTGGCGATCTCGCCCCCTACCCCGGCGTCGATTTCGTCGAACACCAGGGTCGGAACCCGATCGGCTGCGCCCAGAATCGACTTGAGGGCGAGCATCACCCTCGAAAGCTCCCCGCCGCTGGCGATCCGGCCGAGGGGCGCGGGCGGAAACCCGGGGTTGAGCGAGGCCAGGAACTCCACCCGCTCCGCGCCGCCCGGCCCCACCTCCGCCAGCGGGCCCAGCGCAACCGAGAAGGTGCCCCCCTCGAGCCCCAGCTCGGGGAACAGCGCTGTAACCCGGCGCTCAAGTTTACTCGCCGCCTTACATCGCGTTTCGCTCAGGGCTGCCGCCTCCCGCTCCAGGCGGGCCCCGGTCTGGCGGATGCGTCGCTCGAGAGTGGCGATGTCGAACGAGCTGGTCTCGATCTCCTCGAGCTGCGCCGCCAGCCGGCGCCCGGTCTCGAACACGTCCTCCAGCGCGGGTCCGTACTTGCGCTTCAGCCGGAAGATGCGGTCGAGGCGGGTCCTGACGTCTTCCAGCCGGCGTGGATCGTGCTCCAGCGAACTCGCGTAGTCCCCCAGGAAGCGCCCCGCCTCGCTCGCCGCCTGGTAGGACTGCTCCAGCAACTCCGAGACCTCGCCCAGCGAGCCGTCCAGGCGGATGATGTCGGCGAGCGCGGCCTGCACCGCGCGGATGCGCACCGTGACGGCGGCGTCACCCGCGTAGAGCTCCTCGTAGGCGCCCCCCGCGTTGCGCGCCAGTTCGTCGGCGTGTTCGAGCCGGGTCGCCTCCGTCTCGAGCGCCGTGTCCTCCCCGTCCTGGAGCGTGGCGCCTTCGATCTCGCCGAGCTGGAAGCGGATGAAGTCGGCGCGCGCCTCGAGTTCACGGATCCTCGCTTCCAGCCGCTCCCGCTCGCGCTCCAGCGCCTTCAGTTCGCCGCACAACGCGGCAACGGCGCTCGCCCTTCCGGTTGCGCGCGCAAGGGAATCCAGCAGTCTGGCCTGTTCGGCGGGCCGGAGCAGGCTCTGGTGCTCGTGCTGCCCGTGCAGGTCGACCAGGTGGCGGCCCAGTTCACGCAGGAGCCCCACCGTGGCGGACGAATCGTTTACCCAGGCGCGGTTGCGTCCCCGGCGCGCCACTTCCCGCCGCAGGACCAGCACGTCGCCGTCCGCGCCGAGACCCAGCTCCTCGAGCTTCCCGCGGACCGGCCCGCAGTCCTCGATGTCGAAGGCGGCCTCGATCATGGCACGGGAGGCACCCACCCGGACCACCCCGGGAGAGGCCCGTTCGCCCAGCAGGCAGGAGAGGGCGTTCGCCACCAGGGACTTGCCGGACCCGGTCTCGCCCGACACGGCGTTGAGGCCCGGCGCCCCGGCCAGCGTCAGGTCATCGATTACCGCGTAGTCGCGTATGCGCAGTTCGATCAGCATGCCTGACGATGCTCATAAGATCATGCACCTGAAGGAGATTTCAGGGCCCAGTTCAACTTTCGTCTCAAGGTGGAGAAGAAGGTGTATCCGGGAAAGCGAAGCAGGGGCACGCGCACCGTGCCGGTCCGGATCTCCACGACCGAACCGGGCACGACGGCCACTGCCTCCTGGCCGTCAACGGTCAGCACCAGGTCGCCCGATGGATCCACTTCCCTGATGATGACGCGCTCGTCCGCGGCCAGCACCAGGGGGCGCACCGCGAGCGTGTGCGGGCAGATCGGAGTCACCAGGATGCAGTCCACCCCCGGGGCGATGATGGGACCGCCGGCCGACAGGGAGTAGGCCGTCGAACCGGTGGGCGAGGAAACGATCACCCCGTCGGCGCTGAAGCTGCCGATCTCGTCGGTGACCCCGTCATGCCCCACGAACAGGTCGAGGCGCGAGACCCTGGCCGCCCCGCTGTTGTGGACTACGAAATCGTTGAGCGCCACCTGCCGATCGCCCTGGTTTCCGTCCTCGTCGAGGATGGCCGCCTCGAGTGTAATACGGTAGTCGAGGGTGAAGTCGCCGCCGCGCAACCGCTCGAACGCGGTGGCAAGGTCGGAGCCGGAAGACGAGGTGAGGAAGCCCAGGTGCCCGAGGTTGATGCCGAGGACGGGAGTTTCGGTTCCCGTGACCTTGCGCGCGCCCCGCAGCAGCGTTCCGTCCCCGCCCAGCGTGATCAGCAGATCCAGCCCCGGTTCTCCGGGCCGGAGAGGGCGCGCGCCCGGCGGCGCATGCGCGAGGACTTCCGGCTCGCAGGCCATCTCGATGCCGAACCTGCGCGCGAGTTCGTCGAGGCGCGCCAGCGCCGGCGCGAGCCCCGGCTGCCCGGGAAGCGCGAAGATGCCGATGCGGCGGACGGGAGGCGGCACCATGGCGACTCGAGTGGGGTTACGCGCTCTCTCTGGTCGCCATCACGCGGATTTCGGGGCTGCGCCCGGCCAGGCGCAGGGCTTCCCGCGCGATCCCCTCCGCGTCCAGTCCCACCTCCGCCAGCAGCAGCCCCCTGTCGCCGTGCTCGATGAAGACGTCCGGCAACCCCATCGTCCTCACGGTCGGGCGCGATCCCGCGCGCGCCTGGATCTCGCGCGCCATGAAGGCTCCGAAGCCATTGATGACGGTACCCTCTTCGACCGTCAGGATGCGCTCGTGCGAGCCGAGCACGCGCTCGAGCACTTCCTCGTCGAAGGGCTTCAGGAAGCGGCAGTTGACGACGGTCGCGTCGATGCCCGCGGCAGCCAGTTCGTCGGCCGCTGAAAGCGCTTCCAGGACCATGGTTCCCACCGCGAGAATCGCCATGTCCGATCCCTCGCGCACGACTTCCCAGCTCCCGTACGGGACCGCATCGATCTCCGAGGTCGGCGGAACCGCGGCGGGAACCGCGTCGCGCGGGTAGCGGATGCTGTAGGGGCCCGCGTCGTGGGTCAGGCCGGTCTTCATCAGGGCGATGAGCTCGTCGCCGTCCTTGGGCGCGGTGACCGTCATTCCCGGAACGAGCAGCATGTAGGCGATGTCGAAGGCGCCGTGATGGGTCGGGCCGTCGGCGCCCGCCACCCCCGCCCGATCCATGCAGAACATCACCGGAAGATCCTGCAGGGCGACGTCGTGCACGATGGAGTCGAAGCCCCGCTGCAGGAACGTGGAGTAGATGGCCACCACCGGGCGCACCCCTTCCGTGGCCATGCCGGCGGCCGATGTCACACCGTGCGCCTCCGCGATGCCCACGTCGAAGTGGCGGTGCGGGAACGCCTTGTCGAAAATGTCGGTGCTGGTTCCGCTCGGCATTGCGGCCGTAATGGCCACGATGCGGTCGTCCTCCGCCGCGAGATCGGTCAGCCCCCTGCCGAAGACCTTCTGGTAACGGGGCAGCCCGACCGGCTTCTTCGGCGAAAGCCCGGTGATCTTGTCCCAGGGGGAGGACGCGTGCCACTTGACGGGGTCCTCCTCCGCGGGCTCATAACCTTTCCCCTTCTGCGTCACGAGGTGCACCAGCACCGGCCCCTTCATGCGGCGGACCCGCTGCAGGGTGTTGACCACCATGTGGATGTCGTGCCCGTTGAAGGGCCCGAAGTAGCGGAATCCCAGCTCCTCGAAGAGCATGCCGGGCACGAACAGGTGCTTCACGCTCTCCTCGAACCTGCCGGTGGCGGACTGCATCACGTCGGAGATGGTCGTGGGGACGCGCTGCATCAGCTCCTTCACCTGATCGCGCACCCGGTTGTAGAGGGGGTTGGTGATGACGCCGTTCAGGTACTTGTTCATCGCCCCCACGTTGGGAGCGATCGACATGTCGTTGTCGTTGAGGACCACGATGAGGTTGCGCTCGCTCGCGCCCGCGTTGTTCAGGGCTTCGTAGGCGAGCCCGCACCCGATGGCGCCGTCCCCGATGACCGCGACGACGTCGAAGTCCTCGTCCTTGTGATCGCGTCCGATGGCCATCCCCACCGCCGCCGAGATGGAGGTCGCGGCGTGTCCGGCTCCGAAGACGTCGAAGTCCGACTCGGCCCGGCGCAGGAAGGGAGCCAGGCCGTCCTTGCGGCGAATGGTGTGCAGACGGTCGTTCCGCCCCGTGAGGATCTTGTGGATGTAGGCCTGGTGGCCCGTGTCCCACACGATGCGGTCGCGGGGGGTGTCGAAGACGTAGTGCAGCGCCACCGTGAGTTCGGCGACGCCCAGGCTTCCCCCGAAGTGTCCCCCAACCTTCGCGACAACATCGATGAGGCGTTCGCGCACCTCGCGCACGAAGTCCGGCAGCTGGGAACGCGAGAGCCTGCGCACGTCCGCCGGTCGCTTGACGTAGTCCAGAATGGCCACCCCAATTCACTCCATCTGCGGTTTTTCGCACTCCCGCGATTGCCGGGACCGAATTCCTAATATAACCGGATTCGCGCCTGCTGTTGCAGAGGGCCGTCAAGCCTCTACCGGCTGCGGTGCACGACATATCCGGCGATGGCCGCCATGGGCCGGGAATCGAGGCCGGCATCCGCCAGTGCCCGGTTTGCCAGGGAGACCTGCCGGAGCGCCCGACCGCGGGCCCGGTCCAGCCCGTAGAGGCCGACGTAGGTCGACTTGCTGAGGGCCTGGTCGCTGGGGTGCTTTCCCAGCTGATCCGCCGAGGATGTGGCGTCCAGAATATCGTCCGCTATCTGGAATGCCAGCCCCAGCGCGCGCCCGTAGCGATCAAGGGATTCGATGCGGCGCGTGCCGGCCCCGGCGGCCAGCCCGCCGATCCGGGGGGCCGCCGCCAGGAGCGCCCCGGTCTTGAGCGCGTGCAGCCGGTCCAGCTGGTCCGGCGACAGGGTCCGGCCCTCGGACTCGAGGTCGAGGGCCTGCCCTCCGACCATTCCTCCCGCGCCCGCGGCCCGCGCCAGCGTGCGCACGATCTCTCGCGCGACCTCGTCCGGGCATCCCAGTTCGAGTGAGGCCCGCCATGCCTGCAGCGCGGCTCCCGGAATCAGCGTTGCCGCGGCCCGGGCAGTGCTCCGGGCCCCGAACACGCGGTGGGGGGTGGGAGATCCCCTGCGCAGTTCGGCGTCGTCCATGCACGGGAGGTCGTCGTGCATGAGGGAGTAGGCGTGGATCATCTCGATGGAGGCGGCCAGATCGTAGCAGCTCTCCTCGACTTCGCCGCCGCAGGCCGCGTATGCCGCGACGCACAGGATGGGCCGGACCCGCTTGCCGTCGGTAAGCAGCCCATGCCGCAACACCGGACCGAGGGAAGGACTGACGCGTGGGGTCAGAGCGGCCAAGGCTCGCTCCAGAGCCAGCCCTACCCGCTTCCCCTGCTCGTCCAGGAAGGATGTCAGATCGAAGTCGCCGCTCGGCCCCGGCATCTCCCGCGAAGCGGGGGTCCCGCTCACCCGGCGTCTTCCCGCCGGCGGGCTTCGCCCTCGATCAGCTCCTCCACGCGAAGCTCGGCCGCGGACAGCAGCCGTTCCGCCGCGCGAACGTGCCGGATTCCTTCCTCGAAGAGCGCGAGGCTCTGCTCCAGCTCGACATCTTCGGCGTCGAGGGCGGCAACGATGTCGTCGAGACGCCGCAGTCGTTCCTCCACCGACAACGGCTGGGGATCGCCGGCATCCCGGCTCGACGACGCCGGGTCTCCCAAAGCACGGGCGCGCCCATCCATCAGAGCCGCTCCGGATCGGTGATTTCCTTTCCACCGGTGCCCCCCACGGCACGCTCGTCGGGACGAGTCCCGGTCACACGGCATCCGACGCGGCCGTCCACCACCCGCAGGTCGAAGGAGGATCCCCGAGGGAATCCTGCGACGTTCCTGAGCACCCGGCCCGAGCGGTCGAGCGGCACCGCGTACCCCCGGCTGAGGGTGGCAAGGGGTGATAACGCGTCCAGGCGCCCGGAAGCGCTCTCCATCCGGGCACGCCGGGAGCCGAGGCGGGCGCGCATCGCCGCCGCCATCCGCCGACTGCGGCCGAACACCTGGGCGGTCCGCGGCTCGATGACGCCGTCGATTCCCCGGCGGAGCCGGCCGGCGCGGGACTCCAGGCGGTTGCGGTTGCGGTGCACGGAGCGCCGAAGGCCGGTGGAAAGGCGCGGCCGCAGGTCGGCCAGCCGCCGAGCCAACACCGCGCGGTCGGGGACCACCGCCTCCGCGCCCGCCGAGGGGGTGGGGGCGCGCAGGTCGGCCACCAGATCCGCGATGGTGACATCCACTTCGTGGCCCACGGCGGAGACCACGGGTACCGGGCAGGCGGCGATGGCGCGGGCGACCTCCTCGCGGTTGAACGCCCACAGGTCTTCGAGCGAACCCCCGCCCCGCGCCACCAGGACGACGTCCGCCTGTCCGCTGCGGCCGATCTCGTCAACGGCCCGCGCCACGTCGTCCGCGGCGCCCTCCCCCTGGACGCGGGCGCTCCTCAGCAGCACACGCGTCCAGGGAGCCCGCGCCCCGATCACCGACAGGATGTCGTGGAGGGCGGCCCCCGTGGCGGAGGTCACCACGCCCACGCAGGCCGGGCACGCCGGCAGCGCGCGCCTGCGCGCGGGGTCCATCAGCCCCTCCGCCGCCAGCTTGCGCCGCACCTGTTCGAAGGCCCGGCGCCACAGCCCCTCACCGTCCTCGGCCGTCAGCCGGCGCACGCGCAACTGGTACCGTCCGCGCGCTTCGTAGAGGGTCACCGAGCCGAACGCCCGCACCCGGGTGCCGTCCTCCGGATCGGCCGGCAGCCGGCGGGCGTCGCTGGCGAACATGACCGCGCCGATATGCGCGGTCTCGTCCTTGAGCGTGAAGTACCGGTGCCCCGCGGCGACCCGACGCCAGTTGCCGACCTCACCGGCCACCCAGAGGGCCGACATGCCCTGTTCGAGCAGAAACCGCGCCCGGCGGTTCACCTGCGCGACCGTCCAGGGCTCGGCCTCTCCGCCGCGCTTCCCGGAAGCCCGGGCCGACGCTTCCACCGGGGCGCCCGCGGCCGGGCCCGACTGCTCCCCGCCCGCAGCGTACCGGAAGAGGTCGAGCGGCCCGTCCTGCGCGGCCATGGGCGGCTCAGCCCCGGCCTTCGTCCGCGTGCAGCCGCACGGCGGCGTCGACCGTGTTGGAGAGCAGCATCGCGATGGTCATCGGGCCGACCCCTCCGGGAACCGGCGAGATCGCGCCCGCGACCTCCCTGACCTCGTCGAAGACCACGTCGCCCGTGATGCGGTATCCCCGCTCGCGGGTCGAATCGTCCACCCGGTTGGTGCCCACGTCGATCACGGTGGCCCCGGGGCGCACCATCTCGCCGGTGACGGTTCCGGGACGCCCGATGGCCACGATCAAGATCTCGCCGAGCCGGGTCACGGCACCCAGGTCGGCGGTGCGGCTGTGGGCGACGGTGACCGTGGCGTTCCCCCCGGGCGCCTTGCGCATGAGCAGCGACGCCATCGGCTTCCCCACGATGTTGGAGCGCCCCACGATCACCGCGT
This sequence comes from Gammaproteobacteria bacterium, assembly GCA_028819075.1. Taxonomy (NCBI): domain Bacteria; kingdom Pseudomonadati; phylum Pseudomonadota; class Gammaproteobacteria; species Gammaproteobacteria bacterium. Next base: position 96,741 of record JAPPMM010000002.1, on the reverse strand, counting down.
GCCTGCCCGAGGGATCGACGCCCGAGCGCAGCAGCATCTGGATCACCCCGGCAGGCGTGCACGGGGCCAGCACGTCGGGGGCGCCGGTGGCGAGTCGGCCCACGTTGACCGGGTGGAAGCCGTCCACGTCCTTCCCGGGCAGAATCCGGTCGAGCACCACCTGGTCGCGAATCTGGTCCGGCAGGGGAAGCTGCACGAGGATGCCGTGAATCGCGGGGTCGGCGTTGAGCCCGTCGAGCAGTCCCAGCAGTTCGGCCTCGGGGGTCGCGCCAGGCAGGGTGATCTGGCGGGAATGGATCCCGGCGGCGCGCGCGGCGCGGTTCTTCATCCGCACATAGCTGTGGCTCGCCGGGTCGTCCCCCACCAGCACGGTCGCGAGCCCGGGCACCAGCCCGTCCCGTTCCTTCAGGACGGCGACCCGCGCCCGAAGTTCCTCGCGGATCGCACCCGCGATCTCCGTTCCCGAGATGATGGCGGCGCTCATCGGGCGAACCCCACGGCGCGGGTTTCGCGAATCACCACGATCTTTATCTGACCGGGATAGCGCAGTTCCTCCTCGAAACGGCGCGCGATGTTCTCCGAGAGCGCGTTCGTTTCGTCGTCGGAGACCCGCTCCGGCTCCACCATGACCCGCACCTCCCGTCCCGCCTGGATCGCGAAGCAGCGCTCCACTCCGGGATATTCGAGGACCGTGTTCTCGATCTTCTCCAACCTCTTGACGTAGCTGTCGAACATCTCCCGGCGCGCCCCGGGACGGGACCCCGAGATCGCGTCCGCCGCCGTCACCAGGAACGTCTCCGCGTAGCGGTGCGGCTCCTCGTCATGGTGCGCGCGGATCGCGTTCAGGACCTGATCCGGCTCCCGATACCTCTCGCAGAGCGCGTATCCCAGCTCCACATGGGTCCCTTCCTGGTCGTGAGTCATCCCCTTCCCCACATCGTGCAGAAGCCCGGCCCGCTTGGCGATCTGCACATCGAGCCCCATTTCCGCGGCCATGCCTCCGGCCAGCAGCGCCACCTCCTTCGAGTGCAGCAGCTGGTTCTGACCGTAGGAGGTGCGGAAGCGGAGGTGACCGAGCGCCTGAACGATCTTGGGGTGCACGTCGTGGATCCCCAGCTCGTAGAGCACTTCCTCCGCGGCTGCGAGCATCGTCCGCTTGACCGACTTCTCGCTCTTCTTGACCAGGTCCTCGATGCGGGCGGGATGGATCCGGCCATCCTCGACGAGCTTGCCGAGGGCGACCCGGGCCACCTCCCGGCGGATGGGGTTGAACCCCGAGAGGATGACCGCTTCGGGGGTGTCGTCGATGATGACGTCGATGCCCGTGGCCTGCTCGAAGGCGCGGATGTTTCGGCCCTCGCGCCCGATGATGCGGCCCTTCATCTCGTCGGAGGGCAGTTGCACGACGGACACCGTCATCTCGGCGGTCTGCTCCGCCGCCATGCGCTGGATCGCCTGGGCGATGATCTTGCGCGCCTCGCGCTCACCCGTGCGCTTCGCCTCGGCCTCGATGGCGCGAACGGTGCTGGCGGCCCTGGCGCGGGCCTCGTCCTCCAGGTTCTTCATCAGGAGGCCGCGGGCTTCGTCGGCGGAGAGGCCGGCCAGCGACTCGAGCGTACTCTGCACCGACCGCTCGGAGGCTTCGACTTCCTCGAACCTCCGGTCCAGCTCGCCGTTGCGGCGCTGGAGCGTCTTCTCCCGCTCTTCCAGCGCCCCCTTGCCCTCCTCCAGGCGGGTCTCGCGCTCGTTCAGGCGGTCGAACTTGCGATCCAGGGAATCCGATCGTTGGCCGATGCGCCGCTCAAGCGTCTTGACCTCTTCCCGGCGCCGAGCCTCCTCGGACTGCCAGGACTCGCGCAGCCGGTAGACCTCTTCCTTGCCCTGTAGGGCGGCGGCTTTGAGGGTGGTGTCGGCTTCGTCGTTGGCGCGGGCGATGATGCGTGACGCATCGTCGCGGGCGGCGGCGCGTTCCTTTTTCTGCCTGGTGCGCTCGATGCCCCGTCCCAGCAAATATCCGGCTGCGGAGCCGAGCGCCATCACGACCGCCGCAAGCAGAATGCTTTGCGGGTCCATTGTATGCGCTCCGGATCAGGCGCACGCGCGCCTGCCAGTTCCATTTCCGTGGGGCCGTTCCGACCGAGGACGAAGCCGACCCTGACCGATTCCGTGCCCGCGCCGTACCGCAGGCGACGGGCGGAATGCTTCTAAAGCTCGTGACAATATGAGGATGGAGCGGACAGACGCAAGCGATGAGGCGGGATCAGGATTCGGCGTGCTCCGCCAACTCGGCCTCGACTTCCTCAGCGAGCGATCCGGATCGGCGCGTCATCCGCGCCCGCAGACCGGCCAGATCGGCCTGAGCCTCAAAGTACCGCGCGGTGATGGAGAGGGCCGCAAGGATCGTGGCCCTGTATGAGTCCATCAGCCCGGCCCGACGGTGGACCTCGCTGATGTTCTCATCCAGGAAACGGGCAAATCGCTCGACTTCCTCGCGGTCGGCGGTGGACCGGATGGCGTACTTCTCGCCCGCGATCTCGACCGTATGGGATATTGCCTTGTCGGTATCAGCCATCCCGGCCCTCCAGGAATCGTATGCGGGCCATCATCCTCTCCACCACTGCGCGGCCCCGTTCGAGGCGTCCCTCCAACTCGCGCCTCTCCTGCTCGGCCGCGCGAAGTCTTTCCACCACACTCTCCGGGCTTGCTTCGCCCTCGGCGATGGGAGCGAGGAACTCCATCAGCTCCTCGTTTCGCTCCCTGGCCGACCGCAGTTCGGCCCTCAACTCCGCGCTCTGCCGGATCAGTCGCCGGACCGCCGACTCCAGGCGCGCGAAGGGCTCGCTAGCGTCAGGAGTCTGCTGCGCCTGCTCTTGGTTCGACACCAAACTCCTCCTTGAGTCGCTGGATGAGACGCCGCACCGCGCGATCGACGGCTTTGTCCGTGAGGGTTCGGCGTCCCGACTGAAAGCGCAGGCGGAATCCGATGGACCGGGAGCCGTCCGGCACATCCCCGCCGCGGAACAGGTCGAAGACGGACACTCCGGCGAGATCCCTGCCTCCGCCCCTCTCGAGGAACTCCAGCACCTGCCGGGCCGGGAGCGAATCCGGAATCAGCAGGGCCAGGTCTCGCTCCACCGCCGGGAAGGCGGGAAGCGGGCGGATGGCCGGATCGGGCCGCCCCCGGACACCGTCCCCCAGTTCGAGCTCCAGCCCCCAGACCGGTCCGGCCCAGACGGGAGCGTCCACCCGGTCCGCGCGCACCTTGCCGGCGCCGCCCACCACCGAGCCGTCGGCCGCCCGCACCAGAAACTCGCAATCCTCCTCGAAGAAGGTCGAGTCGAAGGTGCCGGGCTCCACCGAGCACTCCCCCGGGAGCACGGCCGCGACCAGTTCCTCGGCCAGTCCGCGCAGCTCCCACTCGTCCCACGGCCGATCCCCGGCCGACCAGTGGTGGGGCCGCCGCCGCCCGGTCATCGCGACCGCCAGCCGATTCGTCTCGCGCGGCAACCCGCCGGACCCGTCGGCGCCGAATACCGCGCCCATGTCGAAGAGCCGGATGTCGGCGGCGCCCCGCGCGAAGTTGTGCTCGACCGCGTGCAGCAGCCCGAAGAGCACGGTCCGGCGCAGGCGGCTCTCTTCCGCGGAGACCGGATTGAGCACCTCCACCTCCCCCTCCTCCGCGGGCGCAAACGCGGTCGTGTGCGCCTCCAGGAACCCGCGGCCCACCAGGATCGTCCTGAGCCGGTCGTGCAACCGCAGAAGGGGGTCGTCCGGGACCGTCCCCGGACGGAAGGCGCCCAGGCTGTCCGGGAAACGGTCGTACCCGTGGACGCGCGCGACCTCCTCGACCAGGTCGACCTCGCGAAGGGTGTCGTAGCTCCGGTGCCCCGGGACCGCGACTTCGATTGCGCCGGCGGTGGGCCTGCAGCGGTAGCCCAGCGGCTCGAGCAGCTTCACGATGTCGCCTGTGTCAAAGGGGACGCCAAGCAGCTGCCCGACCCGTTCGGGACGAAGCGTCACGACCGGCGCGCGCCAGGGCCGGGGGCAGGCGTCGAGGAGGGTGGGCGCCGGCTCGCCGCCCGCAGTCGCGACGATGATCGAAACCGTGCGCCGAATCGCGCGCTCCAGCCCGGCAGGGTCGACTCCGCGCTCGAAGCGGTGGCTGGCGTCGGTCGACATGCCCAGCGCCCGCCGCACCGCGCGCACCCCCTTCGGGTTGAAGAGCGCGCACTCCAGGAGAACGTCCGTGGTCCCCTCGCCGATCTCGGATTCGCTCCCGCCCATGACCCCGGCTATGGCCAGCGCCCGCTCGGGATCGCAGATGAGGAGCATTCCCTCGTCGAGTTCGCGCTGTTCGCCGTCCAGTGTCCGCACCGTCTCGCCCTGCCAAGCCCCCCGGACTACGATCTCGGGTCCCGCGACCCTCGCGAGATCGAAGGCGTGCAGCGGCTGACCCAGCTCCAGCAGCACGTAGTTGGTGGCGTCCACCACGTTGTTGATGGGATGGGCGCCCGCAGCCCGCAGGCGGGACGCCAGCCACTCCGGGGAAGGGCCGACCCGCACCCCGCGCACCACCGCCGCCATGTAGCGCCAGCACTGCCGTGGGTCGTCGATGCGGACGCGCGCCCCCGCCCCGTCCACCGCCGGCGTCCCGGTGCGCACCGCCAACTCGTGCTCGACCGCTCCGGGGAGCTGGGCGAGGCGGATCCCGCCCTCACCGACCAGTTCGCGCGCCACGCCCACGTGGGAGAGCAGGTCGCCCCGGTTGGGCGAGACCTCGACATCCAGCCGGTGGTCGTCCAGGCCGACAGTGGGGGCGAAAGGGCTTCCCGGGTCGAACTGTCCCGCCAGCTCGAGAATCCCGCGGTGTTCGGTGCCCAGCCCCAGTTCGCGGGCCGAGCAGAGCATGCCGCGCGACTCCTGGCCGCGGATGCGGACGCGCTTGATGCGCAGTTCGCCGGGAAGGACGGCGCCCACCGGCACGAAGGGGTAGCAGGCGCCCGGGCGGACGTTGGGCGCTCCGCACACCACCTGCACGGTGCCGTTGCCCCCGTCGACCTCGCAGACCGACAACCGGTCCGCGTTCGGGTGCCGGCGCACGCGCTCCACGCGGCCGATCACCACCCCGGCGATCTCCGCGGCCAGGTCGGTGATCCCCTCCACGGGCGCGCCGCGCATCGCCAGCCGGGCCGCGATTTCCCCGGCACTCAGGTCGAGCCCTGGCGCCACCGCCCGCAACCACCGGCGCGAGACGTTCATGCGAACTGGGAGAGGAAGCGGATGTCGTTCTCGTAGAGCATCCGGATGTCGTTTATCCCGTACTTGAGCATGGCGATGCGCGCGGGCCCCATGCCGAAGGCCCACCCGGAATAGCGTTCGGGATCGATGCCCACGTTCTCCAGCACCGCCGGATCGACCATTCCGGCCCCCATGACCTCCAGCCAGGCCGTCTCCTCGACGCTGCCGTCCGCTCCCACCACGCGCCTCTTCACGTCGACCTCGGCGCTCGGCTCCGTGAACGGGAAGTAGCCCGGGCGGAAGCGGATGCGGGTGCCGGGTCCCCAGAACCGGCGCGCAAACTCCGAAAGGGTAGCCTTGAAGTCCACGAAGGTGATGCCCTCGTCCACCGCCAGGCCTTCGATCTGGAAGAACGCGGGCGCGTGCGTCGCGTCCCAGGTGTCGCGCCGGTAGGCCGGGCCGGGGGCGAGGATGCGCACGGGAGGGCGGTACTGCTCGAGGATCCGGATCTGGACCGGAGAGGTGTGGCTGCGCAGGAGCCCGCCGCCCTTCAGGTAGAGGGTGTCCTGCTCGTCCGCGGCGGGATGGTCCAGGGGCGTGTTGAGCGCGACGAAGTTGTACCACTCGGTCTCCGCCTCGGGCCCGCGGGCGCGCGTAAACCCCAGGCGCGCAAAGATGTCGCAGATCTCGTCGACGACCAGGGTGACGGGGTGGCGGGCGCCCCGCCACCGGTCCCGCCCGGGAAGCGTGAGGTCCCGCGCCGGCGTACCGCTGCCCGCGCGCTCCCGTGCGAAGCGGCGTTCCCGCTCTTCCAGCGCCCCCCGCAGCACCTGCTTGACCCGGTTCGCTTCGGCGCCGACGGCCGGGCGTGCTTCCGGGCCGAGGCCGCCGAGCTGGCGCAGGATGCGCGATACGCGCCCTTCCCTGCGGCCCAGGAATGCTACCCGGACCTGCTCCAGGGCAGCGGGATCGCTCGTGCCGGTGATGGCGTCCCGCGCCTCCCGTTCGAGCGCCCGGAGCTCGTCAACGAGAGAGCCGGCCTCGGACACGAAGTGTCGGACTAGGCGCGCGAACCGCGCTCAGGCACCGGCCAGTCCCTGCTTGGCGCGGTCCGCCAGGGCAGCGAACGCCTCCGGGTTGCGCACGGCCAGGTCGGCCAGCGACTTGCGGTCGAGTTCGATACCCGCCCGCTGGAGGCCGTTGATGAACCGGGAATAGGACAGGTCGTGCTGCCGTGAGGCCGCGTTGATGCGCGTGATCCAGAGCCGCCGGAAATTCCGCTTCTTCTGCTTGCGGTCCCGGTAGGCGTACTCCCAGCCGCGCTCCACGGCGTCCTTCGCCGTGCGGTACAGCTTCTTTCTGGCGCCGAAGTAGCCCTTGGCCTGGCGGAGAATCTTCTTCTTGCGACGTTTGCGCGCGGGGGCGCCGGTCGTTCTGGGCATGGGGTTCTCTCTCCCGCGGCCTTATGAGTTGGGAAGCAGGCGGCGGAGCCTGCGCTCGTCCGCGCCGGACACCAGCGTGGCGGAACGCAGGCGGCGCTTCCGTTTCCGGGTCTTCTTGGTGAGGATGTGGCTCTTGTACGCCCTCATCCTGCGGAGCTTGCCGCGGCCGGTGCGGCGAATCCGCTTGGCCGCTCCGCGGTTGGTCTTCATCTTCGGCACGATCTAACTCCTCGGAGCCAACACCATTGTCATGGTGCGCCCTTCCCTCACCGGGCGCGTCTCAATCTTCGAAACCTCTTCCAGGTCCTCGGTCACCCGCCTCAGCACCTCCAGCCCGATCTCGGGGTGCGAGAGCTGCCGCCCGCGGAACATCATCGTCAGCTTCACCTTGTTGCCGTCGCCGAGGAAGCGGCGGGCGTGCCGGACCTTGAAGTCGTAGTCGTGATCCTCGATGCCTGGCCTGAACTTCACTTCCTTGATCTGTATGTGATGCTGCTTCTTCTTTGCTTCCTTGGCCTTGCGGGCCGCGTTGTACTTGTACTTCCCGTAGTCCATGAGCCGGCATACGGGCGGACGCGCGGCCGGCGCCACCTCGACCAGATCCAGGCCGGCCCTGCCGGCCCTTTCGCGCGCCTCCTCTATGGAGACGATACCCACCTGGGCGCCCCGCTCGTCGATGAGCCGAACGGGACTGATTCTGATCTGGTCGTTGACTCGGATCCTCTGTTCCTTTATGGCCTGTTCCTCCGTGGTTCAAATGAACCCGCCTTCCGGCGGGCATCGTGGGACAAAAAAACCCGGGCCACCCCGGGACACGAAACGCCGGGCGGCCGATCGACGCTGCTCGCCGGCCGGCCCGTCTCGTAACCCTGCGGCGCCGGGCGCCGAAGGTGGAGGGAACGTGCGATCCTCGCTTCCGCGTTGTCAACGGCGAAAGATAGGGATGAGCGGCGCAGGGTCAAGCGAGGCGCTTCAGGTAAAGCCGCATTCCCGCCCAGTCGTTGGCCGCGTTGAATACATCGAAGTAGCGCCGGGCTCTCTCCTGCCCGATCGCCGCCGCCTGCCGTTCCCTCGTCTCCCTCTCGTACTCCTCGGCGAGCCGCGGGTCGTCCGTCGCCAGGCTGGCGCGCGCCCGCTCTTCCAGCGCCGCCAGCGCCTCGCTCAGCTCTTCCCGCCGGGCGCCGAAGTCGTCGTAGATGCCGAAGTGGGCCACCGCGAAGCGGTCGGGATCATAGATCCGCACCCGTTCCAGCGTCGACTGCCAGGTCTCCGCATCCACGCCGGGCGCCGGGGTGGGCGGGTGCACGGGAGCGCGGCGGTCGAGGATCACGCCCAGCGCGTCGCCGCACAGCAGCACGCCGTCGCGGTCGTGCAGCCAGGCGACGTGATGGCCGATGTGGCCTGGAGTGGAGATGGGGCGCAGGAGCCGCAGCGGGGCGCGCTCCCCCGGCGCCCACGGACGGATGTTGCGCGCCGGCACCGGCCGCACCTCCCCCCACAGGCGGTCGTGTTCCTCGCCGAACGTGCGCCGCGTGCTTCGCACCAGGCGCTCCGGGTCGGCAATGTGGGGCGCGGCGTCCGCGTGGACGTGCACGGTCAGCGCGTCGTTCTCACCTGCCAGATGCCCCGTTGCTCCGGCATGATCCAGGTGGATGTGGGTGAGAAAGACGGCGCGCAGGTCGGAGATCGCGAGACCTCGCTCCGCCAGGCGGACCCGGAGCGCATCCAGGCAGGTCGCGGGTCCCGGATCGACCAGGACCGGCTCGGGGACCTCCAGCAGAAAGGACGAGATCGCGCCCTGAAGACCCAGATGTTCGAGGTCGAGGAGTTCGATCAACCGCTTTGCGGGTAGGGACGCTCTTCGGGTCCCACGAAGACCTGGCGCGGACGCGCGATGCGCTGCTCGCGGTCGTTGACCATCTCCTCCCACTGCGTAAGCCAGCCCACGGTGCGGGGAATGGCGAAGAGCAGCGGGAACATCTCCGACGGGAACCCCATCGACTGATAGATGAGCCCCGAGTAGAAGTCGACGTTGGGATACAGGTTGCGCCGGATGAAGTACTCCTCGCCCAGCGCGATCTTCTCAAGCTCCAGGGCGATGTCCAGAAGCGGATTCTTGCCCAGCACCTCGAACACCTCGTGCGCCGTCTGCTTGATGATGCTGGCGCGCGGGTCGTAGGCCTTGTACACCCGGTGTCCGAAGCCCATGAGACGCCGCTCGCCCCGCTTCACGCTTTCCATGAATTCGGGGATGTGATCGGTGCTTCCGATCTCTTCGAGCATGCGCAGAACCGCTTCGTTGGCACCCCCGTGGAGCGGCCCGAACAGCGCCGCCATCGCGCCGGCGTGGGCCGAATAGGGGTCGGACTGGGAGCTGCCGATGACCCGCATCGCGGTCGTGGAGCAGTTCTGCTCGTGGTCGGCATGCAGGATGAACAGCACCTCCAGGGCGCGCTCCAGCGCCGGATGGGGCTCGTACTCGCGCACGCCGATGCGGAACAGCATCGACAGGAAGTTCTGCGTGTAGTTGAGGTTGTTGTCGGGATACGCGAGCGGCAGCCCCTTGTGATGGCGGTAGGTGAAGGCCGCGATGGTAGGCATCTTGGCGATCAGGCGCACGATCTGCTTCCAGCGATTCTCCGGATCGTGGATGTTCCTGGCTTCGGGATAGAAGGTGGACATCGCCGCGACCGTACTGATCGCCATGCCCATCGCGTGCGCGTTGTAGCGGAACGCGTCGATCAGCTTGGTCAGGTTCTCGTGGATGTAGGTGTGGATCCTGACTTCGTCGCGGAAGGCGTCGAGCTCGGCATCCGTCGGCAGTTCGCCCTTGAGGATCAGGTAGGCCACCTCCAGGAAGGTGGCCCTTCCCGCCAGTTGCTCGATGGGATAGCCGCGGTATTGCAGGATCCCCTTGGAGCCGTCGATGTAGGTGATCGTGCTGCGGGTATTGGCCGTGTTCGAGAAGCCGGGATCGTACGCCATCATGCCGAAGTCGGTGTCCCGGACCTTGATCCGGCGCAGATCCATGGCCCGGATCACGTCGCCTTCCAGGATGTCGACCTCGTACTCGGCGCCGGTACGATTGTCGGTGATCGAAAGAGTGCCGTTCTGCGCCCCGCCGTTGTCCATGTCCGCTCTCCGCACGGGCTCGGGTCGAGCCGGTGCATGTCGTTTGGGTTGCGCGGGTCTCCGGTAGCCGCGGAACCCGCTTCCGCGTCAGCTCCCACCGACGGATAGTCTAACCCGGAGCGCAAGCGGCGCGGTAGATGCGAGCCGCGCGCGTCCGGCTTCCCCGAGGACGCCCCATCCAGCCATGGAGGCGCCCGGCCTCTCGTGTTTCGATTGAAGGTGCCATCGAGAAGCGCGGCCGCGACCGCGCGAACGGATCATCTCCAGGGAGGGGCAATGCGCAATTCAAGTGGGTTTTCTCTCATCGAGCTACTTCTCGTCACCCTGATCATCGGCATTCTGGCCACGATCGCGATTCCCCGGCTGACGGCGGCGCGCGACCGGGCCTTCGTGGCGACAATGCAGGCGGATCTCAGGAACCTGGCCACCCAGCAGGAGATCCACTACGCCGACGAACTGACCTACTCGAACGACTTCGACGACCTCGAGTTCTCTTCCTCGGACCGGGTGACCGTCACCGTCACGGAAGCATCGGGTACCGGCTGGTCCGCAACCGCGGCCCACGAGGCCTTTGAAGACGACGACGGGTGCTCGGTCTACTACGGCGACGCGACGGCGACCACGCTGGGGAGTCCGGGGGGACCCGGGGAGATCGCCTGCACCCGATAGGCGATCCTACCGAACGGTGAAGCGAACCGTGTCGATCACCCAGGGTTGCAGCGGCACGTGCAAGCCGTCCGCCACGACCGCGATGATCGTGTAGTCGCCCGGCTCCAGATCCGTCATCTCGTACTCGGTCTGGGCCAGACCGAAGTGGACGTAGCTGCCTTCGACCGCGGGGATAGGCTGGTCGGCGGGCGTGAGGTCGGCGTTGATCAGCAGGTGATGATGCCCGGTGCCCGGGTCCATCACTCCCGCCTCGACGACCTCGAGGTTGTCGACCTCGAAGACCACCCGGACGGAGCTGCCGTCGACCGTTGCGCCGTCGGCGGGTTCGGTGATGTGGACCCTCATGGCGTCGTCCATGGCGGCCGCTTCTTCGGCCATCCCGCCCTCGTCCATCGAGTCACCCGCATCTCCCCCGCCACCACAGCCCAGCGCGGCGAGAAGTGCGGCCAACGACCACGGGCTCCATCTGCGAGTTCCTGGCATGAGTACCATCCGTGTTGGCGGGGAATGGTTGGCGGTTTCCGGGGCGGCCGACGCTCGGCCACCGTCCGTGCCAGTATTGATCCGCACCTTGCCGCCCGGCAAGACCCGGGAGGCCCGGACGGCCGGCGGACGATCATGCCGGACAGCCGTCCGGCGGGGCATCCGGAAAGGTGGAATGATCTTGCCGGGAGGGGCCAGGTCGCCCAATCTGCTACTGTCCTCATTCGGCGATTCCAGGCCCCCGCAGCCATCGATGCGGTCGCGCGCCCGGCTTGCGCGCAGCCAGCATCCCGACATGCCGGCCACCACAGCACCAGGAGATGACGCATGCGCAAGCTACTCCCGATCCTCGTCATGACGCTCGCCGCCGGCGCACAGGCCGCACACGCGCAGAGCGCGCAGATGAACTTCTTCCTCACCAGCGCCGGTTCCGGCGACGGAGCCAATCTCGGCGGCCTGCAGGGAGCCGATCAGATCTGCCAGGATCGCGCCTACGCGGTGGGCGCCGGCGACCTGATCTGGCGCGCCTACCTGAGCACGACCGGCGAATCGGGGGAGAACGCCCGCGACCGCATCGGCGACGGCCCCTGGTACAACTACGCCGGCACCATGGTCGCCCGCGACGTGGACGACCTCCACTCCGAGAGCAACCTGCTGGGCAAGGAGAACTCGCTCACCGAGCGCGGCGCTGAGGTGAACGGCCGCGGCGACTCGCCCAACATGCACGACATCATCACCGGTTCGACCATGGACGGCATGGCCTCCGGCGCGGACGGCGACACCACCTGCGAGAACTGGACCAGCAACGGCAGCGACGGCAGCGCGCTGGTCGGCCACCACGACCGCGTGGGCGGCGGGCAGAACCCCACTTCCTGGAACTCGGCGCACGCCTCGCGCGGCTGTGGCCAGGAGGACCTGCAGGGCACGGGCGGCAACGGCTTCTTCTACTGCTTCGGGATCGGCAGCTAAGCTAGCGCCGCGCGGCGGCGTCCTCTTCGGCGACCCCCTTTTCCTGCGGCCGCCGGATCCAGCCGATCACCAGCCAGGTGGCGCCCATCACCGCCAGCGTGAGCGCCACCAGCGCCAGGGTGCGCGCCAAGAGCCCGAGGTCGAAGACGGGCCAGCGGAACGTGTACTGGGTGAGCACGCCCCACCGTTCCGTCATCCAGTGCCACGCCGTGTGCGCCACCAGTGCGGAGAGCAGGATGTTGCCGATCTTCTCCCTGATCGCGAAGCGGTAGAGCAGCTCCAGCGCCGGCACGATGATCAGCAGTGCCGCGAGCTGACCCAGCTCCACCCCCACGTTGAACGCCAGCAGCGAAGTCACCAGGTGCGACCCCGCGAACTGCATGGTTTCGCGCAGCGCGAACGAGAACCCGAAGCCGTGGGCAAGGCCGAAGGCGAACGTGATGATCCAGCGGGTTTTCACCTTGGTGCCCACGATGTTCTCGAGCGCCATGTAGACGATCGAGGCGGCGATGAGGGTCTCGACCAGCGGCGGGAACCAGAGGGTGTTGGGAGCGAAGTTGAAGGCGGAGGCCGCCAGCGTCACCGAGTGCGCGACGGTGAAGGCGGTGACGAGAATCACCAGCGAGCGGATCCTGCGCAGCGGCGCGACCAGGCAGAGCAGGAAGAGCAGGTGGTCGATGCCGTCCAGGATGTGCTGGAAGCCGAGCACCACGAAGCGCCACGCCGCCTGGTGCCAGCGGGGATCCAGGCGCACGACCCCGGGGTGGCCCGTGTACTGGTAGAGCCGCTCCGCGCCCTCCGCGGGCAGGAAGCGCAGGATCGTGTTCACCCGCAGCGCAAGCCGCTCCAGCCCGGGGTCCATCGAGAAATCGGAGTCGGCGGACGCGATGGGGTACTCAAGGAGGATGTCGAGAAGAGCCTGCTGCCAGACGAGTTGCGTCTCGGGGGCAAGCGGCGGGCCGGTGACGTGCGCCAGCGCTGCCTCGTAGCTGGTGAACGAGCGATCCGAAGGAATTGACACGAGCGCGGCCACGAGTTCGGGCGCGGGAAGCCGCTCCCCGTTCTCGAAGAGCTGCAGCGGCGTGCCGATCCAGAGCATCGCGCCCTGCCGGATCTCGTCCTCGGCCTCGGGAATGTCGAGATAGCCCGGTCCGAAGGTCGGGAAGACGATGTCCTGCATCGTGTTGAGCGGCACCCGCACCAGGAGCCGCAGGCGGTCGTCCTCGGGCTTCACGAACATGCGCACGATGGCGTCGGCGGGAATGTCGTGAGGCACCGGAGCCCCTTCGAGCGGCGCGGATGGACGCGTCAGGCTTACCACCCCCGCGACGACGAGGGCGAGGCCGACGATGGCAAGGTGGGTTCTGCGCATGGGCTGCCGGGAAGCTGGGGCGCGCCGAAATCCTGGCCAGGCGCCGCAATCCGCTGCGACGCGACCGGAGGGGGAGGAATCGTAACCGCCGCGGCCTTCCGCGAACAAGCCGACCGCCGTGTGCCCGGGAATGTGCGCGCGCGGCATCAACGCCGTATACTGTCAGTCTGTCTCAGATCCGTCTTGGCGCTGGTGATCCAGCCTTTTTCGACAAAGGAGATGAAGGGATGACACGAGCACGCAATCTTCTTGCCGCAGCGATTCTCGTCGTCGTCGCAGCCGCCTGCGCGGACGCCGGCATGCAGACGGCCCAGATGTCGATGGACATGGACGGAGGCGACGGCATGGCGCCGATGTTCGAGGTCGACCCCTTCTGGCCCAAGCCGCTCCCGAACCACTGGCTGCTCGGCGCCACCATCGGCGTGGCGGTCGACTCGCGAGACCACGTCTACATCGTGCACCGCAACACTCCGGACCAGTTCGCGGCGCGCACCGAGATCGGGCTGGCCCAGGACCCGCCGCTGAGCGAGTGCTGCCAGCCGGCTCCCCCTGTTCTCGAGTTCGACCCGGAGGGTAATCTGGTCAACGCCTGGGGCGGACCCACCGAAGACGGCGAGTACGAATGGCCCACCTCCAACCACGGGATCGTGGTCGACCACATGGACAACGTCTGGATCGGCGGCAACGGCGGCCAGGACAACCACGTGGTGAAGTTCACCCGCGAGGGCGACTTCCTCATGCAGATCGGCCGCTCCGGCATGCGCGAGAACAGCATGGACACCGAGAACTTCGGCCGGGTCGCCAAGATCGCCTTCGACGCCGCGGCCAACGAGGCCTACATGGCCGACGGCTATCTCAACAAGCGAGTGGTTGTCGTCGACATGGACACCGGCGAGTTCAAGCGTTTCTGGGGCGCCTACGGCAACGAGCCGGACGACGAGTACGAGTTCATGCCCTACTCGCCGGACATTCCGCCCGCCCAGCAGTTCCGCGGACCGGTGCACTGCGCCGATCCGTCGCGCGACGGGCTGGTCTACGTGTGCGACCGGGCCTCCGACCGCATCCAGGTATTCCAGACCGACGGCACCTATGTGGACGAGGTGTTCATCGCGCCCCAGACCCTGTCGCAGGGCTCCACCTGGGACGTCGCCTTCTCGCCCGACGCCGAGCAGACCTACATGTACGTCGCGGACGGCCAGAACATGAAGGTGTACGTGATCCTGCGTGAGACCATGGAGGTTCTGTACAGCTTCGGCGACGGCGGGCGGCAGCCCGGCCTGTTCTTCGCGGTGCACAGCATCGCCACCGACTCGCAGGGCAACATCTTCACCACCGAAACCTACGAGGGGAAGCGGGTGCAGAAGTTCGTCTACACGGGCATGGGTGAAGTGACCCGAATGAACATGGGTCCGGCCTGGCCCAGCGGCGGCTGATCGTTGAATCTCTCAGCAGTTTCGGGGCCCCTTCGCCGCTCTCGCGGAGGGGCCCTTTTTCGGGTCCGGTCCGCGCCACGACACGCTCGGGGATGTGGCGATGCAGCTCCCCAACATTCCTCGCCTTCGGCGTGTCCTTGAAATGGCGCGCGGCGGATGCCGCGGGGTCGGGGCCCAACTGTCCCGGCCAGGGCCTCACGATTCCTGAAATCCAGGACCTGAAATTCATGTCGAAGATTAGCCGGGCAGTATACCTGGCGTTGGGTGCGGCGGTGGTGGCGTCTCCGGCGCTCGCGCAGGACCAGCAGCTTCAGAATCCTCCTGACGGAGGGGCCGCGGTGGTAGTGCTCGAGGCGGAAACCGTCCTTCCCGAGATGGACATCAGCCTGGACGGCCGGGTGGACGAAGCCAGCTGGGGTCGCGCGGTTCCGATCACCGACTTCACGCAGCAGGAGCCGGTCGAGGGCGGAGTCCCCTCCCAGAGGACCGAAGTGCGGGTCCTCTTCGACGAGGAAAACATCTACATCAGCGCCATCCTGTACGACGATCCGGAGGGCATTCTCGCCTACCAGATGCAGCGGGACGCGCCCCTGATGACCGACGACCGCTTCATGTGGATCCTGGACACCTTCAACGACGGACGCACCGGGTATTTCTTCGAGATCAACGCCAACGGCCTCATGGGGGACGGCCTCATCACCGGTAGCGGCGGCGGGGGGCGTGGCGGAAGAGGTGGCGGCGGCGGTTTCGGCGGCGGCGGCATGAACAAGGCCTGGGACGGCATCTGGGAGGCGCGCACCTTCCGCCGGCCCGATGGCTGGTCCGCCGAGATCCAGATCCCCTTCCGCACCCTCAACTTCGACCCTGACGCCGACCACTGGGGCATCAATTTCCAGCGCACCATCCGCCGCAACAACGAGGAGATCCTGTGGCGCGGATGGCGGCGAACCGAGGGATTGAACAAGCCGATCTTCGCGGGCGACCTGGTTGGAATCAGCACGCAGGGAATCCAGCGCGGGTACGGGTTGGAGTTGCGGGGTTCCGGGATCGGGGCCTGGCGCAACGTCCCGACCGCCGCGGAACCGCGGGATTTTCATCAGGACATCAGCCTCGACATCGACTACAACATCACGCCCAGCCTGCGCGCCTCCGCGTCCATCAATACGGATTTCGCCGAGGTCGAGAGCGACGAGCGCCGGGTGAACCTGACCCGCTTTCCCCAGCGTTTCCGTGAGCGGCGCGCCTTCTTCCTGGAGGGCTCCGGAGTCTTCAGCTTCGCTCCGCGCAGCAACCCGCAGCCGTTCTTCTCCCGCCGCATCGGCCTGAACGCGGGGCAGGAGATACCCATCGAGTACGGAACCCGCATGACCGGCCAGGCGGGCAGCTACGAAATCGGGTTCTACCAGATCGGGACCGGGAACCACGAATACACGGATACCCAGGGGATCCTGCAGGACTTCACGCGCGAGCAGTTCTCCGTGGCCCGCGTCAAGAGGCGCATTTTCGAGCAGTCGACCATCGGAGCGATCTACACGCGGCGCGCAACGTCGGCCGCCAGCCCGCTGCAAGGCGAGTCGGGAGTGGCGCCGGGCGATCGCCACACGGCGGGTATGGACCTCGCCTTCAACACGCGCAACTTCCTGGGCAACAAGAACCTGGAACTCGAAGCGTTCTACGTCTGGAATTCGAATCCGGACCCGACGGTGGTCCGAACCACAACGGATCTGTCCGCGCACGGATTTCGCCTGAACCTGCCCAACGACATCTGGTCCGGGCATGTCTCCTACCGACAGTTCGGAGACGACTACAGCCCCGCGGTCGGCTTCGTTCCCCGCAACGATTTCCGCCGGGTCGAGCCGCGCATCGGCTGGTCCCCCAGGCCGTCGTCCATCGACTGGATCCGGAGCCTGGACTTCTCCGTGCAGTTCCGGCACCTGGAGGAGCTGGGCAGCGGGATCGTGGAAGAGCGGGAGTGGGACCTGAACCTGCTGGGCGTCCGGTTCGAGAGCGGGGACGGCTTCTCGGTGAACGCCAAGCGCGTCTACGAGTTCCTCGACTTCGGCTACGAGATCGTGGACGGGGTCGACATTCTGCCGGGCGACTACACCAACTGGGAGTATTCGATACGCGGCAACACCGCCGGCCGGCGGCGGGTGTCCCTCTACGGATCCGTGACCACCGGAGGCTTCTGGGACGGGGACCGGACCCGCTACGGGGGGCGGGTCTCGTTCCGTCCCAACCCGGGCATCAACATTTCGACCAACATCGAATACAACGATGCGCAACTTCCGACCGGCGACTTCACCACCAGCCTGTACGAGCTGGAGACCGAGTGGAATCCGAGCCCCTGGATGAGCCTCACCAACCAGCTTCAGTACGACAGCCGGAGCGAGATCATCGGCCTGTTCGCGCGCCTGCGCTGGATCATCGAGCCCGGGAATGACGTCTACCTGGTGTACACGCACAACTGGCGTGACTGCTCCCTGTACGGAGCGGGTTCCGGATGCAGTGGGCTGGATTTCGACCCGCGCGCGGATCCCAGGTTCATGACCCTCTCGAGGGGCGGAGCCCTGAAGCTGAACTACACATTTCGACTGTGATCGAGGGGCGCCCCCGGGCGCCCGCCCGCTTTTCGCCCGGAGGTTGATGCATGCGGTATTCCCGTCCCGTCCGTAACTTCGCCGCTTTCGTCTGCCTGACCCTCGCGACCGCCTGCGCGCCACAGGGCGTGATGGAGCAGGCAGCGATGGAGGGCGGCGAGGTCCCGCTCCCCGTGACCGGCCGCTCGGTGGTCAACACCGAGATGGGGATCGTCGCGACCAACAACCCGCTGGCGTCGTCGGTGGGCGTGCAGATCCTCGAGCAGGGCGGAAACGCCATCGACGCGGCCATCGCGGCCAACTCGGCGCTCGCGCTCATGGATCCCACGTCGAACGGAATCGGCGGCGACCTGTTCGCCATCATCTACCTGGCCGAGACCGAGGAGATCTTCGGGCTGAACGCCAGCGGCTGGTCGCCCGCGGCCCTCGACGCCCAGTACCTGAAGGAACTGGGGCACGAGAGCATGCCCCGCCGCGGCATCCACTCGGTCACCGTGCCGGGGGTGATCGCCGGCTGGGACGCCATGCGCGAGCGCTTCGGCAACCTCGACTTCGGCACCATCCTGGCGCCGGCCATCTGGTACGCCGAGAGCGGCTTTCCCATCCACGAGGTCACCGGGCGCATGTGGGCGGGGTCGGTCGACATGCACCAGCAGCACCCCAACAGCGCCCATACCTACCTGGTAGACGGCGAGCGGGCGCCCAAGGTGGGCGAAGTGTTCAAGAACCCCGACTTCGCCAACACCCTGCGGCGCATCGTCGCTGATGGCCGCGACGGCTACTACAAGGGCCCCACCGCCGAGGCGATCATCGCCATCTCCGACGAGTTCGACGGCACCATGACGCTGGATGACCTGGCGGAGTACGAGCCCGAGTGGACGGAGACCATCTCCACCACCTACCGCGGGTGGACGGTGCACGAGATGCCCCCTAACGGGCAGGGGATCGCCGCCCTCATGATGCTCGACATCATGGAGAATTATCCCCTCGGCGAGTACGGCTTCCACAGCCCCGAGGCCCTGCACGTCATGATCGAGTCCAAAAAGCTGGCCTACGCGGACATGATCACCTACGTCGGCGATCCGCGCTTCAGCAAGGTTCCGGTCGCCGGAATGCTCGACAAGGAGCGGGCCAGGGAGCGCGCCCAACTCATCGACATGAACCGGGCCATGTGCTCGGTCGAGCCGTCACGCTTCGTAGGGCTCGACAACGAGGACGGCGGAGACACGATCTACCTGACCACGATCGACAAGGACGGCAACATCGTCTCCTACATCCAGAGCAACTACTCGGGCTTCGGCTCCGGGCTGGTGCCGCCGGGCACGGGCTTCATGCTCCACAACCGGGGCGCCCTGTTCACGCTGGACGAGAGCCATCCCAACGTGCTCGAAGGGCACAAGCGGCCGCTCAACACCATCATTCCGGGCCTGATGGTCAACAACGAGGGCGGCGAGCGGATCGGCTTCGGCATCATGGGCGGCTTCAACCAGCCGCAGGCGCACGCGCAGTTCATCGCCAACATCGTCGACTACGGGATGAACATTCAGCAGGCGCACGAGGCCGGCCGCTTCACCAAGGGCAGCTTCGACGGCTGCGACGTGAACATGGAGATGATGATCCCGGAGTGGGTGCGCGCGGAGCTGACCGCGCTCGGCCACGAGATCAGCGTGCGGCCTCCGCGGACCGGCGGCTTCGGCTACGGCCAGGCGGTCATGGGCGACGGCACCGGCGTGCACTACGGCGCTTCGGAATCACGCCACGACGGCATGGCCATGCCCCAGGCCGCCCCGGTGTTCGCGAACCGGTAGCCGACCCACCCGGCAAGACAAGGCCGGCTTCCCCGTTCCACCGGGGGAGCCGGCCTTTTGTCTTCTCGCCGTGGATCCGAGCGGATTACCGCCCGCGTTCCGCCGCGTCGGCTACCTGCTGCGGTTGCTGCTGTCGGTGCTCTCGAGGAAGCGGATGGCTTCCTGGTACCCGGGGAAGGAATCCCGGCCCACCCATACCTCGGAGACGAGCGTCTCGTAGGCCTCGGTGGCCCGCTCGAAATCGCCGGTCTCGATGCTCGCGCGCGCTACGCCGATCAGCGAACGAGGCCGCTTCGGCATGCGCAGCAGCGAGGTCTCGAACATGCCGGCGGCGGCCTCATGGTCGCCGAAACCGGTCAGGATCTCGCCGTACAGCTCGTGCACCGGCTTGATCGGGCTCGCCGAACCGCGCGGAGGCGCCATCGCCTCGACGGTCTCGACCGCCTCGTCCATCAGCGCGCGGGCACCGTCCTCGTTGCCACGGTCGGCTTCCAGCAGCGCCGCCACCTGCCTGTATATGATGCCGGCATAGCCGTCCGCGTCGGCGTCGTCGCTGAGCGCCTCCACCGCGGCCTCCAGCGCTGTGCGATCACCCGTGCGGGCCGCGCTCAGCCCGGTCGCCAGCAGCTCGTTGCCGTTCGACTCGTCGGTGATGGGAAGAATCGCCCACTCCTCGGTGTCTACGATGTAGCGGGTCTTCAGCAGAGACACGGCGCCGCGGGGACGGGCCTGTCCGGTCTCCTCCGAGGGACCGCCCTCTCCGAACTCGAGGAAGGTGCCCGAGGCCATCTTCTCGATGCGCTCGATCCAGAGGCGCGCCTTGTCGTAGTCGCCCAGCTGCAGGTCGCCGTACTGGCCCCAGTCCAGCGCGTGGGTCGCGTCGCCCATGGACTCGCCCGGCTGCCACAGCTCGCGGGCGGCGTCGTAGGCGGACTGGTTGTGTCCGGAGACGTAGTCCCACATCCCGTGCTGGATGAAGATGTGCGTCGGCATGTGTCGCGCATGCGACACCGCGGCCGCGATTTCCGCGAAGCGGTGGGCAGCCTCCAGCGCCAACGGAGCGTGGAGTGGGTCATCAAAGGAGTGGATGATGTAGTGAACCGCCCCAGGATGATCGTTGTTGTCCTTGAACAGCTTCAGCGCGATGGTGCCCGCGCGCACGTTCAGACGTCCGCTGAGGTCGCGGGTCGCCCCCACGGCGCTCAGCATGGAGAGGGCGTAGAAAGCGGCAACTTCGGGATCGTCCGGATAGTCGTCGTAGAGTTTCGCCATCGCTTCCATGTAGCCGATCCTGCGCTCGACATGCTCGCCCTCGCCCCAGAGGATCTCCACCGCGTTCAGGAAGCCCTTCTCACGATCGGTGGGTGCCTTGGCGAGGCGCTCGGCGCGGGTGGGTGCCAGGCGCTCAAGTGCCTTGCGCGGCTCGGTGGCATCCATCTGCGAGTTGAGCGGATGGTTGTAGGCGAGCGATTCGCCCCAGTACGCCATGGCGAAGTCGGGATCGAGTTCCTGAGCTGCGTGGAACTGCTCTCTCGCCTGGAGCCAGCCGAAGCTGTGCAGGATCGCCACGCCTCGCAGGAAGTGATCCTGGACCTCACCGCTCGCGGATGTGGGGAAGTTGATGACGCCCACACCCTCGAACTGGGCGCGAGCCTGACCTGCCGCCAGGGCGAGCATACAGACGGTCAACACTACGTTCCGTACCAGCTTCATCGGGTTCCTCCTCCTGTGATGACTCTCCCCGGCCCGTTACCGCCCTGCTACCCGGGGGCGTGATTCAGTATAATGGGTTGGACTCGTCTTCACACGCAAAAAAGGAGGCTGCGCCGTGACCGCATCTCTCGCCGGGAGCGTCGCCATCGTTACCGGGGCATCGAGCGGGATCGGTCGGGCCACCGCGGTCGCGCTGGCCGGGGCGGGAGCCGCGGTGGTGGTGGCGGCGCGGCGCGCCGGCCGCCTGGACGAGGTGGTGGCGGGGATCCGCCGGGACGGGGGCCGCGCGCTGGCCGTGGCCACGGACGTGGCCGACCGTGAGGCCGTGTTCGCGCTGGCGGAGCGCGCGGCGGCGGAGTTCGGTCCGGCGGGCATCCTGGTGAACAACGCCGGCATCATGCCCACCTCGCCGCTGCGGGACCTCCACCTGGACGACTGGCTGCGCATGGTGGACGTAAACGTGAAGGGCGTGCTGCACTGCATCGCCGCCGCGCTTCCGGCCATGCTGGAGCGCCGCCGGGGTCACATCGTGAACGTGGGCTCGGTGGCGGGGCGGCGCCCCTTCCCGGGAGGCACCGTGTACGCGGCCACCAAGTTCGCCGTGCGCTGCATGTCGGCCGGAATGCAGCTGGAACTCTCGGCCGCGCACGGCATCCGGGTCACCGACATCCAGCCCGGCGTGGTCGCCACCGAGCTGATCGAGCGCATCCCGGACCCGGAGATCCGGGAGGGGTTCATCGAGCGCTGGCAGGACAAGAAGCCCATGGACCCCGAGGACGTGGCCGCGGCCATCCTCTACGTGGTCACGGCTCCGGCGCACGTCAACATCAACGAGATCCTGATGCGCCCGACCGACCAGCCGACCTGACCGCGCCGGCGGCGGAGCGAGGCCCACGGCCTCCGCGGACGGAAAGAGGCCCCGACTTCAGGAGGAGGCCCCGGACTGCAAAGATGCCCCCGCTACAGGAATAAGATCGCGAACGAGACCACGAACTGGTTCTTGATGTCTTCCAGTATCTCGTAGCGCACCTCGATCACCGTGTTTTCCGAGCGCATTCCCCCGACGGCGTTGAACCCACGGGTCTGCGTCGGATCCTCAAACGGATTCGCCCTGATGCTCTGCAGGTGCCAGCCCCCGCCGACGTAGCGAAAGAAGGGGATGGGCAGTAACGGGAGCGAAACGAGGGCGTTGACGTTCGTCTCCCAGTACCGGCACTGGTTGCAGTTGGGAAAGAACCAGTCGGCGGAGGCCGCCAGCCGGACCGGGAAGGCCGGCGCCCCGATCTCCACCCGGGGCCCCACGCCGATGGTTCCGCCCAGGACGTCGTTGGCGAAGGAAAGCTGTCCGCCGGCACGCAACTGGGCCGATGCCGGAGCGGGCGCGGAAGCCGCAGCCGCGACCCCGGCCAAAGCCAGGGCCGCGGCGACAACGGTCCGCCGGACCCACCCGGCCAGGCCGTAATCCGCGGACGCCGCCATCATCCTCCACCCGCCATCATGCCGCCCGGCAGGGTGACTTCGCGGGCCGCCCCGTAGTGGATGCCGTTAAACAGGAACGGGAAGGTCCCGTGCGACTGGGCGCGGAAGGTGATCTTGGGACCGAACAGGAAAAGCTGTCCCTCGCCCAACCGCGCATCGGCGATCGAGACGCCGTCCTGAAGGTGATGCTGGCCCCAGGCCCATCCGCTGCGCAGCGGCGCATCGGTGTCGAACCACCCCACCGGGGTGACTCCCGCCGCCGCGCCCTGCAGGCCGAACACGGGGCTCCGACTGAAGAGCACGTTGGCCCGCTCGCCGACGCCCGCGGCCAGCGGATGGGCGCCGTCCACGCGCAGGTCGAGCACCGAGCCGGGCACGTAATACTCCTCCGAGGCCAGCGGCTGGCCGTCGGCCCCCACCAGGTAGTCGCGCACGGGCAGGCCCGCGTGGTACGCCAGCGCGGTCGAGCTGCCGATGGCCACCACCGTCCCCCCGGCGCGGATGAATTCGAGCACGGCCGGTGCCGTGGTCGCCGAGGTGAAGGCGCCGATGCGGCCCCGGAATTCGTCCGGAACGGTGGCCGCGAACTCGGGCAGCATGGTCCTGCCGGCATCCCGGCCGGGCATCGGGACCGCGCCGTCCTCGAGCACCAGCACGTCGAACCTGTCGATCAGGTTGCCCTGGTCGAGGTCGGGCGGGAAGACCACATCGAAGTCGAACTCGAAGTCCTCGAGGATCATGCGCGTCCAGCCCGACGGCATCGATCCGCCGTACACGTCGCCGAGCGCGATCCGCGGCGCGGTGAGCTCGAAGGCGCGGCCCGAGGGTGCGGACTCCAGGCCAACGAAGTCGATGCCCAGCTCCGCCGCCATGGCCGCGACCGACGCCTCGTCCGCTCCCGCCCCGGACAGGAAGAAGGTTCCCGCCGGGTGCTCCGATCCGCCCGCCTGGAAGTCGTCGCGCAGCCAGTGCACGCTCCCGCCCGCCGCCAGCACGCGGTTGACCGCGACGAAGGCGTCGTTGGCGTCGTGGCCCACCAGGTAGCCGGCGGCACCGGCCGCTCCGGCGACCGTGCCCGAGGGAGGTTCGGCCAGCCACTCGATCTGCTCGAAGGGGCCGTCGAAGCCATCGAGGATGCGGTCGAACTCGACACCCATCTGGTAGGCGAGGGTCCACCCCGCGTTGTCGTAGGGCGCGGTCGGGGGCGCGCCCGGGTAGGCGAAGTCGTTGGGGTGGTTCTGCGGCTCGAACATGTCGAGCACGTGGGGGCGGAACGCCTGGGCGGCCAGCACCACGTAGGAGTCGGCGGGATAGCTCGTTCCCCCCACCTCGAAGTCGGCAGTCGCGCGATGCACCTGCACCCCGCCCTTCAGCAGCGCGTTCACGAACTTGGTGGCCGTCGGGAAGTCCGGCTGGTCGGAGGGCAGGATGAAGCCGCGCGGATCGCGGTCGGCGGGATCCCTCAACAGCCGCTCGTAGTCGGCTAGCGAGCCAAAGCCCGTGACCGTCTCCCCGGCCTCGTCGATCTCGAAGGGCAGCACCGTCCAGTGGTCGCGGCTGCCGCGCTCGATGGAGTTGGTGCCCATCCGCCAGATGTTGAAGAGCAGGTGGTCCTTGTTGCGCGAGGCGAAGTCGAGCACCGCGAGATTGGCGGTCATCGAGTAGTCGACCGACTGGCGGAAGTGCCACAGGCCGGGCTCCACCGGCAGCGGCAGGTCGCCGTGGGGAAGCTGCCGCCGGGGGATGAAGGGAATCGCAATCGGCGTCGGGTTGCCGATGGTCTCGGTCAGCAGCCCGATCTGGTTCTTGAAGTACGGCGTAGTGCGCAGGCCGCCGTTCCACCAGGTCGAGTAGCTCGCCCCGCTGCGCATCGTCGTGCCCCCCTTCCCTTCCAGCACGAAGCGCTGGTGCATCGCCGAGCCGACCTGGTCGAGGCCGGTGAGGATGAGCGGATCCAGGTAGTGGTTGGGCGGATCGCGGAAGGGCGGCGCGAACATGACCGTCCCCAGCGGACCGGTCTGGTGGTGGTTGTAGACGATGTGCGGGAACCACTCGCGCGCGATGATGCGGTTGATGTTGGTGCTCTCGGCGAGTGCCGACATGTAGAAGTCGCGGTTGTTGTCGTGGCCCGCGTACTTGTTGTAGAGCACCGGGGCGCCGCCGGTGCTGCGCTCCTCGGGCGTCTCGATGCGCATGTACCAGTCGGCGAGCAGATCGTGGCCGTCCGGGTTGGCGTGCGCGACCAGCACGATCACGTCGTCCAAGATGCGCATGGTCTCCTCGTCGGTGGCGCTCACCAGGTGGTAGACCAGCTCCATCAACTGCTGCGCACCGAGCACTTCGGAGGCGTGCAGGCCGCCGTCGATCCAGATCACGGCCCTGCCCTCGGCCGCCATGGCCCGCGCATCGGCGTCCGAAACCCCCTCCGCCTGCGCCATCCGCTCCGCGATCTCCTTGTAGCGGGCCAGATTGGCGTGGTTGGCCGGGGAGGTGATGGTCGCCATCAACTGTTCGCGGCCCTCCTCGGTCTGACCGATGGACTCGAGGATCATGCGGTCCGACTCCGAAGCCAGCAGCTCCCAGTACTCGCTCAGGGCCACGTAGTTGGGGAGGACGTAGTCGGCCCCGATCTCGTGCCCGAATTGCTCCACCGGGGAGGTGACCCGGGTGGCGGTGGCCATCTCCCCGCAGGCCCACAGGACGGGCACGAGGACGAGGGTGACGAACGCCGGGAAGGCCCGGGCTCGGGAGAACAATGGATTCCGCTCGGTCATGCGCATGGGAACATCCTCTTCTATGGAAGCGCCAGGGCCAGTTGCCCCTGGCTCAGGTGTGATTCTCGCACTCAGGGTTCTTGCGATCAGGGCAGCTCCATCCTCCAGAACGCGATGCCGCCGGCCTGCTGTCCCACCTCCACATCTCCCACGCGGGAGAAGTCGGAGAGGTCGAACACGTCCACCTTGCCCGGCTCGGCGCCCACCCCCTCGGAACTCACGAAGGCGTAGCGCGAGTCCGGCGACACTTCCACGCCGTGCGTGACCGTGGTCGTGGTGGGCACGCGCGCGAGGCTTTCGCCAGTGCGGAGGTCGAAGAACTCCACCCCCGCCCCCTGCTTGAGCGTCGCGACCAGCAGGCGGCCGTCGGGCGTGATCGCGAGGTTGTAGGGACCGGTGCCGGCCTGCAGCACGCGGGTCAGCTCCCAGCTCTGGCGGTCCAGATGCAGAATGCGGCTGCCGGCGTTGCAGGCGACGTAGAGGCTGAGTCCGTCGGGCGAGGGCTGCACCCAGGTGGGCGAGCATTGAGCGCCCGCCATCGCTCCGGTGCCCATCCCGCTCATGCCGCCCGCCATGCGCGCGCCGCCGCCTTCCGCATCGAGCGGGCCCTCGCGCCCGGGCGCGACCGAAAACCTGCGCGCCACCTCGAAGGTGCGGGTGTCGATCTCGACCACCTGCTCGTCCATCATGCAGTTGGAGTAGAGAAACAGCCCGTCCGGCGCCATGCGCGCGCCGTGCGGCATGGTGCAGGTCTCGATCTGCTCCACCTCGACCAGGTCGGGCGTGTAGACCACCGAGACCGTGGATGGCACGTGCTCGCCGTGCAGGTTGAAGTTGACCACGAAGGCGTAGAGCCCGTCCGGGGTGAGGTCGATGGTCGCCGGGAAGTAGCCCAGCAGGATGGGCTCCGCCACGACCGTGTCCGCGCCCGCCTCGAACTTCCACAGCTTCCCGTCCGGAAAGCCGTGCCCGGTAGTCATGTACAGGTGGCGGCCGTCGGGCGAGATGCGGAGCCCGTGGGGCCCCTCGGTTTCGGTGGGGATCTCGCCCACCATGGTGGTCTGCTCCAGGGTGAGCGCGCCGTCGAAGCGGATGCGGTGGATCAGGTCGGCCGACTCCGCGCCCACGTAGAGCCAGTACACCGCGCCCGGGTCGACCGCGCGCGCCATCGGGCCGCCGCCCGCGTCCGTGCCGGCTCCGGACCCGGAGACGCACCCGGCAGAGAGCAGCAGCAGCGCCGCGGCGCCTGCACGTGGTATCGACAACATCGCTCTCTCCTTGTTGCGGGCCGGCGCCACGCTCGTGTGCAGCGTCAAACGCCCTGCCCCAACGGCCGTCTGCCGGCGCCAACCCCTCACGTTGCCGCCCGGCCCTCGTCCAACTCCCCCAGATTGCGCCTCAGCAGTGCGTCCGGATCCGGGTCCCGCCCCATGAAGGCGCGGAACATCTCGTCCGGTTCGCGGCTGTCCCCCTGCGCCAGGATGGTGCCCATGAAAGCCGCGCCCGTCTCCCGGGAGAGGACCCCTTCCCTGCGGAACCTCCCGAAGGCATCCGCCTCCAGCACCTCGGACCACATGTAGCTGTAGTAGGCCGAGGCGTAGCCACCCGCAAACAGGTGGCTGAAGGTGGTGAGGATGTGGCTCCTGGCGAAGCTCTCTTCCGGAGCGAACGGCCTCATGACCTCTTCCGCGTACGACATCAACTCCCGTGTGCCATCGTACTCCCGATGAAGCCGCAGGTCGAGGGTCGCGAACCCCAACTGCCTCATCTGCGCCTGGCCGCCCATGAAGCGGCGCGCCGCCAGCATGCGCCGGTACAGGTCGTCGGGCAGGGGCTCCCCCGTCTCGTGGTGCCCGGAGAAGATGGACAGCGCCTCGCGCTCCCAGGTCCAGTTTTCCATGATCTGCGAGGGCACTTCCACCCAGTCCCAGGGCACGTGCATCCCCGAGCGGGAAGGCAGCGGCACCCGCGAGGTGCAGTGGTGCAGGAGATGCCCGAACTCGTGAAAGATGGTCTGGACGCTGCGGTGCGTGAGCAGGGCCGGCCTGCCCGGCACGGGCGGGGCGAAGTTGCCGGCCATCATGCCGGTGTGGGGAACGAAGTCCCCGTCCGGCTGCGGACCTCCGGTGGTCAGCGTCGCCATCCACGCCCCCTGGCGCTTGCCGGTGCGCGGGAACCAGTCGGTGTGGAACGACCCAAGGCGGGTGCCGTCCTCCGCGGTGAGGTGATAGGAGCGCACGTCCTCGTGCCATACGTCCCTGGCCGGCACCTCCTCGACCCGCACGCCGAACACCCGCTCCACGATCTCGAACAGGCCGGCGAGGACCCGGTCGAGGGGAAACCAGGGGCGGGTGACCTCGTCGTCGAACCGGAAGCGCTCGCGCCGGAGCGCCTCCGCCACGTATGCCAGGTCCCAGGGCTTCAGCGGCCCGAGCCCCATGCGCGCGGCCTTTTCCCGGATCATCGCCAGATCGCGCTGCCAGTACGGAAGCGTGCGCTCGCGCAGGTCGCTGACGAAGTCGAAGGCGCGGGTTCCGGTGCGCGCCATGGCATCGTCCAGGCGATAGTCGGAGAAGTCCCCGTAGCCGAGCAGGCCCGCGAGTTCGCGTCTCAACTCCAGGATGCGCGCGATGACCGGGCGGTTGTCGAGTTCGCCGTCCCGGCAGCGTCCCACATAGGCCCGGTGGAGTTGCCGGCGCAGCTCGCGGTCGTGGGCGTACTTGAGCACGGGTTCGAAGGACGGGAAATCCAGCGTCAGCAGCCAACCTTCCAGGTCTTCCGTCCGGGCCTTGTGGCGGGCCAGCTCGAGGGCGGTGCCCGGGATCCCGTCGAGTCGCGGGCGCTCGTCCTCGGGGATGTGCAGCCGGAACGCTTCCGTGGCGTCGAGAACGTTTTCCGAGAAGCGCCGCTCCAGCCGCGACAGCTCGACCCGGATCTCCTCGACGCGGACGCGGGCCTCGTCGCCCAGATCGGCGCCGGCGGACCGGAACTGGTGCATCATCCTGTCGAGGTTGCGGCGGCGGAGCGGGCCGAGCGCTTCCGCCTCGGGGGTGCCGGAGAATGCCCGCACCGCCGCCCACAGGCCGCGGTGCAGCGGGAGCCGCGACCAGAAGGCCGCGATCTCGGGCAGCACCGCGTTGTAGGCGTCCCTCAGCTCCGGAGTTTCAGCGACGGCGAGCAGAACCGTGACCGGCGCCAGCTCTTCCTCCACCTGCTGAACGATGTCGTCGAGGCGCTGGATGGTATTGTCGTAGCTCGCGGGCGGCCCGCCGCTCCCGGCGAGGTCGTCGATCTCCGCCTGCGCGCGTTCCAGCACGGCGCGCACCGACGGCGCCAGACCGGACGCCGTGATGCCCGCAAATGTGGGCGGCGACCCGGCAGCTGGCGGCGTGACGGCGTCCGGCATCGTTACCGGCCGGCCCCGGGCTGCCGGTCACCCGTCGGCGAGGGCGCGGATAATCGGCGGGCTCCCACGCCACCGGACTCGGTCTCGCCGCGCGGA
The DNA here is from genome assembly GCA_028819075.1 of Gammaproteobacteria bacterium. Taxonomy (NCBI): domain Bacteria; kingdom Pseudomonadati; phylum Pseudomonadota; class Gammaproteobacteria; species Gammaproteobacteria bacterium. The sequence continues at coordinate 68,127 of JAPPMM010000002.1, read as the reverse complement.
AGGTCGGCCACCTCGATGACCTGCCCCTTCCTCCGCCAGCGCGCCAGGGTGTCCTCCTCCGCCTCGAGCCCGAGACCCCACATGGCGTCCCGGATGGCGGTGACCCGGTGGCCGCGCGCCTGGAGGCCGTCGATCGCCTGGGTCACGCACACGTCGCGCGCCACCCCGGCCACGAAGAACTCCACCGGATCGAGCGTGCGCGCGATCGACTCCACGAAGAGGTCGGCCCCCCGATTGCCCTCAAAGACGTCGAAGCGGTCCTTGCGGATGAGCACCGGCCGGGGACGGCGGCGCCAGCGCGCCACCAGCGCGTGCACCTCGACAGGCGTCGCGTGCACCTGCAGCACGAGACAGTCGGAGGAGGCGAGCGAGGGAATGATCTCTGCGCCGAGGCGCTCCGCGGGATCCGTTGACCGACCCATGCAGTGGGGCGGGTAGGTGCCCTTCCCCGGATCCGGGTTCTTCGCATCGATCTCGGCGTCGTCGTAGCCGTGCCAGTCCCCCGTATACACCACCAGGCCGGCGTGGGCATGCATCCATTCGACGGCCTCCATCAGCCGGGGCTCGGCCGTCACCGCTCCGGGATCGCCTTCGTCGAACAGGTCGCGCACGTACAGTCGCCCGTCCGGCTCCATGAAGTCCCGCTGCACATCCACCACCCATCCGATGCGTGTCATTCGGGTCCGCCCCGTGATGAAGGTTACGCCACCCGCTCGAGCGACGGGTTGGGCCGATAGCGCCGTCCCGCCTTGGCGACCGCTTTGCCGCCCACCTTCACGACATCCGCCGTGAAGTTGACCTGGCCCCGGATCAGGGACGAGCCCACCCCAAAGGCGTCCACCGGAACCCCATCCGTGCGGAAGCGGCGGATCCGGGCGCCGTCGAATCCTCCCGAGACGACGATGCGCACATGGCCGAAGCCGCCCTGGTCGAGGGCTTCCCGCACCTTGTGCACGAGCCACCGGTTCACGCCCCGAAGCTCGCTTTCGCGCGCGCCGCCCGCCTCCGCTTCCCGCGCGAGGGACCGGTCGACCATGTTCTCCGCGGTGTCCAGGCGGACGGCGTAGAGCTTCTCGCCCAGCGCGCGGGCCACCTTCAGCGCCGTCCGCACGCAGTCGTTGTCGAAGTCCACCAGCGAAACGACCCGCACGGAATCCGGCACCCGGCGGGCGAGCGCCGCCGTGGCGGCGACCGTGTCCCCCGAGTACGCCGCGATCAGCGAGTGCGGCAGCGTGCCCTCCCCCATGCCGCCCCACCACGCCCCCTGCGCGTCGGTGGAGACGCCGGCCGCCCCGGCCACATGCGCCGCCCAGCCGTCCGCCTTCTGTACCGCCCAGTGGTCGTGGCGCGCGGCGAAGTACAGCACCGGCGCCGGCCAGGCCGCCTCGACCGCCCGACGGGTTCCCGTGGCGACCCGCGTGCCCCGAGCCAGCGCGCCCAGGTAGAGGGTCTCCAGGTGCGCGAAGGCCGGGTAGGGCCCCCGGATGAGCATGACCGTCTCGCCGGGAGCCGCCCGGTCGCCGTCGCCCAGCGACCACACCTCCAGGTCTTCCCACCGGTACCCCTCCGCCAGGCACAGCCTGAGAATCGCCACCGCCTCGTCGGTACCCGCCAACAGAACATCCTTCTTCTGGAAGACCTGCATGGTCACCGAGGGCGCCCGCGCCTCGGCCTCGAGCACCCGGCGGGCCCAGTTGAAGTACTGGTCGGTGTAGTGCCCGGCCCGCATCGCAGCCGCAGGCAGGCCGAAGACCTCGGGAGCCAGCCGTTCCGCCCTGCGGCGCGGCGCGGGGGGGGCTGGGGAATCGGCGGGGACGGGCCCTTTACGGCTCATTCCTGAATCTCGGTCCGGTGCGCGTCAAAGGGAAGGCGGCGCGCGCGGCGCGCGGGGGAGGGTTTGCACCTGTCCGCGCAAGATGCGATCATCGGTACGATGACGATCCTCATCGTGACCATGATCGCCACGCTCGCCGTCTCGGGGCTCTGTTCGATTCTGGAGGCGGTACTCCTCTCCATCGACACGAGTTTCGTCGAGATGCAGCGCGCGGAGGGACGACGCTCCGGTCGCCTTCTGCATGAGCTGAAGAGCCACATCGACCAACCGATCGCGGCCATCCTCACGCTCAACACCGTGGCCCACACCGCGGGCGCCGCGTTCGCGGGGTCGCTGGCCTACGAACTCTTCGGCAGCGCGTGGGTGGCCGGCTTCTCGGCCGTCTTCACCTTCGCCATCCTGGTCTTCTCCGAGATCATTCCCAAGACCGCCGGAGCCCGCTTCTGCAAGCAGCTCGCCCCCTCGTCCGCCTACGTCCTCAAGGCGCTGACCTTCACCATGACACCCGTGCTCGTGCCTCTCTACTGGGTGCAGAGGCTGATGCAGGGATCGGGGAACGGCCCGGACATCAGCCGCGAGGAAATCGAAGTGATGGCGCGGATGGCGTGGACCACCGGAACCCTGGCGGAGGACGAGTGGCAGGTGGTGTCCAACGTCATGCGCCTGGGCGACGTCCCGGTGGGCGAGGTCATGACGCCGCGCACCGACATCGTGGCGATCGATGCGGGCGCCACCGTGGAAGAGGCCAAGCAGGTCATGCTCGACCACGGCCACCTGCGGCTCCCGGTGCACACCGGAACCCTCGACAGGATCGTGGGCGTGCTGGTGGCGCGCGACCTGTGGCGGGCCGACCAGAAGGGGGTGACCGAGATCCGCGATCTGCCCCGCGCGCCGGTCTTCGCCCCCGTCTCGCGGCCCGTTCAGGAGCTCATTCCGGAGCTCCAGGACAAGGGCGCCAAAATGGCGATCGTCCTCGATGAATTCGGCGGCACCGCGGGGCTGGCGACCTTCGAGGACCTCATCGAGGAGATCGTGGGGGAGATCCGGGACGAGCACGAGGCGCACGAACCCGCCGAATTCCAGCGCCTGGCCGACGGAAGCGTCCGGATCTGGGGAGGCGTCTCGGTGCGGGAAGCCAACCAGCGGCTGCGCCTGGAGCTGCCCTCGGACCTGTCCGACACCGTCGGCGGCTACGTTTTCGGGAGCCTGCACCGGGTGCCCCGGCCGGGCGACGAAGTGGGGGTGGATGGCGGGCGGTTGCGGGTCGCGCGCATGCGTGGCCGCCGCGTGGAATTTGTCGTATTTCTCCCGGACTAATGTCGCATTCCGGGAGGACACGCGGTGATGACGGGATCGCCGCGCAGGGAAGGTTGACAGGCTCGCAAGCCGTTGATAACGTCCCTCGTGCTGAACATGGTTGACCCGCTCAGGATCGCCCCATGAGGGCCGTCGTCCCCGGGCGGAGTTGTCTCCGGCCAGGACCCGGACGAAGTGTCTCCGGGAACCTGGCCGCTTCTCTTTTGCAGACTTTCCGTCGGCTTGATCTGATTCCCGGGGCGCGCGGTCCGCGTCCCGGACCCCTTTCCCAACTCAGCGGAGCGTGACCATGGACCGGAACGAGTACCTGTACGCAGCGGAAGAATGTCGAGACGAGATGGAGGAGTACATCGACGAGATGGGCAGCCGGAACGGGCTGTCCCTCACGAGCACCGACGACGTCACGAAGTACGTGAAGGAGCATGGCGTCAGCTCGATTCGTCTCTGGTTCTCCGACATCCTGGGCAACCTCAAGTCCTTCTCGATCACCCCCAAGGAGCTGGCCGGCGCCTTCGAGGAGGGAATGGGCTTCGACGGCTCCTCCATTCAGGGCTACAAGCGGATCCAGGAAAGCGACATGGTCGCGTTCCCGGTGCCGGACACGGCCCAGGTGCTGCCCTTCCGCTCCGGCGGGGGACGGTCGATGCGCATGATGGCCCAGATCCGCAACCCCGACGGATCGGCGTACGACGGCGATCCCCGCAACATCCTGATCCGCACGCTGGGCCGGCTCGAGGATCACGACTGCACGAACATGTACGTCGGCCCGGAGGCGGAGTACTTCTACTTCAAGCACGAGAGAGGTACCGAGCTTCTCGACGACGCCGGGTACTTCGACATCAACCCGGTCGACATCGGCGACGACATCCGGGAAGTCACGGTGTGCGCGCTCGAGGCGATGGGCATTCAGATCGAGTACCACCACCACGAAGTCGGACCGTCGCAGCACGAAATCGACATCCGTTACAAGGATGCGCTGCAGATGGCGGACAGCCTCCAGACCTACAAGTACCTGGTCAAGGAGATCGCGCGCCGCTGCGGGGCGTTCGCAACCTTCATGCCCAAGCCCCTCGCGGGAGAGAACGGGAGCGGCATGCATACCCACCTGTCGCTCTTCAAGGGCGGCCAGAACGCCTTCTACGACGGCACCGACGAGCACCATCTGAGCGCCATGGCCAAGCACTTCATCGCCGGGGTGCTGAAGCACTCGCGCGAGATCGCGCTGGTCACCAACCCGACCCACAACTCCTACCGGCGCCTGGTGCCCGGCTACGAAGCGCCCGTCTACATCGCCTGGGCCGAGCGCAACCGGTCGGCGGCCATCCGCATCCCGATGTACAAGCCCGGCAAGGAGGTCGCTACCCGCATCGAGGTGCGCTTCCCGGATCCCACCTGCAACCCCTACCTGGCCTTCTCGGTGATGCTCGCCGCCGGCCTCGAGGGCGTGGAGAACGCGCTGCCCTGCCCGGATCCGGTGACGGTGGACATCTACCATCTATCCGCGAAGTGGCGGGAGCAGATGGGCATCGACGCCCTGCCCCACGACCTGTTCGAAGCCGCGCGCGTCGGCCAGTTCAGCGACTTCCTCAAGGACGCCCTGGGCGAGGACGTGCACCGCAAGCTCATCGAGACCAAGATGGAGGAGGCGGACGTCTTCCGCCTGCACGTCTCGCAGCTCGACCTGAAGAAGCACCTGGTGCTGTAGAGCGACTGGGCTGCCCGCGAAGCCGGACTGGCAATCCGGGCAGGAAAGAAGCCGGGTATCGACCCCCGGTGGTCACGGGTCCGGACGGACCCTCAGCCGCCGGGGGTCGTTTCCGTGGTGGCGGAGGCGTCCTCCGACCTGGCCGGAAGGCCCGGCTCCGGCTCGGCGGAGCCGGGCTCTTCCGGGCCGGCCGCGGTCTCGCGTGCGCGCGTGCGCTCTTCGCGCCAGAACGAGATGCCGAGCAGGACCGCGCCGCAGGTGATCGCGGAATCGGCCACGTTGAAGATCGGCCAGTGCATGAAGCCCAGGTCGATCGGACCGATGAAATCCACCACCCCGCGATCCCAGCGCACCCGGTCCACCAGGTTGCCGAGCGCGCCGGAGAGGATGAGCGCGATCGACACCACCTTCACCCGGTCCCCGCTCTCGCTCTGGATGAAGAGCACGGCCAGCAGCCCCATGGCCAGGATCGTCACCGGAATGAAGAACCAGCGCGGATCGTTGCCGATGGAGATGCCGAAGGCCGCCCCCCGGTTGAAGGCCAGGGTCAGCGGAACGAGGCCGTCGAGGATCTCCATCCGGCGTCCGCCGCCGAGGGCGGTCAGCGCCCAGCGCTTGGTGATGACGTCGAGCAGGAGAACCGCCGGAAGAATGGCGGCGAGAATGCGGAGTTTGATGTTCACGTGCCTGGGAAGGTGGGGGATGGAGGCGGCGGGAGTCGAACCCGCGTCCGCGAGTGGGTCCGGCGAAGCTTCTACGTGCGTAGATCGCTGTTGGGCTTCATCGGGTGAGCGGCCAGCGACCCGCCGGCTCCCCGACTAGCCGTCGAATGTCTCACCCGCGGTGCGACGGCATCGCCGCGGGCCAGCCCAACTTGTCGACGCCTCGGAGGCCTGCCTTGGGCGGGCCGGCCAGGAGACGGGCTGTGAGAAAACTCAGGCAGCCAGTGCCATGTGATTGTTGGCAATTGTGTTGATTCCGGGTTTTTTACGAGGCTTCCCGGACCTCGGCACGCTACCCCGCGTTCACCAAACACGTCGAAGCCGTTACGCCCCCGTACGGTCCGGTGCAGACGGCTCAAAGTCCGTTGCACGTTCTCCTTTGCTCTTGTGGTCGCCGATTGCTCGCGTCCGCCGCGCTCAGGCGGCGCTCGCAAGCTCGCGTTCAAGATAGCACTTCAGCACTTCCCGTGTTTCCTCGAGGGTGGTCAGGCTGAAGAGCCGGGTGCGGAGCTGGCGCCCGTTGGGCAGCCCCTTCGTGTACCACCCCATGTGCTTGCGGAATTCGATGACCGCCTTCTTGTGATTCCGCTCGAAGTCCACCGCGTTCTGCGCGTGCTCGAGGCAGACGGCCAGGCGCTCGGCGGGGTCCGGGAGCGGGGGCAGGCTCCGGCCGTCGAGGGCGGCGCGGGCTCCCGCGAACACCCACGGGCTCCCGTGGGAAGCACGCGCGATCATGACCCCGGCGCACCCGGTCTCCTCCTGCATGCGGCGCGCGTCTTCCCCGGTCTTGATGTCGCCGTTGCCCACGACCGGGACGTCCAGCGCATCGACCAGGGCCGCGATCTCGTGCCAGCGCGCGTGGCCGGAATACATGTCCGCCCTGGTGCGCGGATGCAGCGTGACCACGGCCGCGCCCGCGTCCTGGCAGCGCAGGCCGATGGTGACCGGATCGCGCGTCTTCTCGTCGAAGCCGCTCCGGATCTTGGTCGTGACGGGCAGCGGCGTCGCGCGCACCACCGCGCGCACGATGCGCTCGACCAGCCCCAGATCGCGCAGGCAGCCCGAGCCGCCATTGCGCTTCACGACCTTCTTTACCGGGCACCCGAAATTGATGTCGACGAAGTCGGGCCGGTACACGTCCGAAACCAGCGCCGCAGCCTCCGCCATCCTCTCGGGGCGGGCGCCGAAGATCTGCACCCCGATGGGCCGCTCCTCCTCCTCGAAACGCAGGTACGCGCGCGTGCGCTCGTTCCCATGGCAGATGCCCTCCGCACTCACGAACTCCGTCACCACCACGTCCGCGCCGAAACGCCGGCACAGTCGCCGGAAGGGCGACTCGCTCACTCCGGCCTGGGGCGCGAGGAAGAGAGGGACGTAGCCGCCGGGGGCTTCGGGAAGGTAGGGGAATCTCATGGACGCAAAGATATCACTTCGGCGTGGCCTGTGTGCAAAGCGCGGCGGTGGCCCGTGCAGCAAAGCGCGGCGTGGCCGGTGCGGAAGCCAGCTTCGGGGCCCTGCCGGGATGATCCTGCGGGCAGCTTGCGGAACGGGAAACCGACACAGATAATGACGCATTCCATGATGGATCGGTCGTGAAGCGATGGGCGCCGGCCATATCAGTCGGCAAATGCGACGTTTTCGTTGATGGATGCGACAAAACCGGGCCGACCGCGACACAACCATATCACCACCGGAGAAACCATGCGCTCTCGTCCACTCAGCACAACCACCCTCACCCTTCGAACCCGGATCGGTCGCATAGGGGCACTCGCCGGCCTGTTCGCGGCCGTCCTCCTGCTCGTTCCCGCGCCCGCCTTCGCGCAGGAGTCCGGAGCGGATATGAGCTACGTCCTCAACACCTTCTCGTTCCTGATCTGGGGCGCGCTCGTGATGTGGATGTGCGCCGGCTTCACGATGCTGGAATCCGGTACCGTGCGGTCCAAGAACGCATCGATGATCTGTCTCAAGAACATCGGCATCTACGCGATCGCCGGACTCACCTACTACTTCGTCGGCTACGGCCTGATGTATGTCGACGTGAGCGGCTTCATCGGGTCCATCGACCTGTTCTACGGCCCGTCGGCGGACGAGATCGCGCTGCTCGGAGGCGACGAGAGCGCGCTGCCCGCCGTGGTCGAAAACGGCTACGCGGTCACCTCGGACTGGTTCTTCCAGATGGTCTTCGTGGCGACCACGGCCTCGATCGTCTCCGGGGCGCTCGCGGAGCGCGTCAACATGTGGGCCTTCTTCGCCTTCACCGCGATACTGACGGCCTTCATCTACCCGGTCATCGGCTCCTGGCACTGGGGCGGTGGCTGGCTCGCCGAGAGGGGCTTCCAGGACTTCGCCGGGTCAACTCTGGTGCACTCCACCGGGGGCTGGGCCGCGCTGGCCGGCGCCCTGGTGGTGGGGCCGCGCTGGGGCAGGTTCCGCAAGGACGGCACGGTCAAGGTCATGTCGCCCTCCAATATCCCTGCCGTCACCCTGGGCGTGTTCATCCTCTGGCTGGGCTGGTTCGGCTTCAACGGCGGTTCGCAGCTCGCCCTCGACGGCGCGGTCAACGCCCTGGCCATGAGCAACATCCTGGTGAACACCAACCTGGCGGCCGCCGCCGGCGTGGTCACCGCGCTCGCGGTCTCCCGGCCCATTCTCGGCCGGATCGACCTGTTCGCGGGCCTGAACGGCGCCCTCGCGGGCCTGGTCGCCATCACGGCGGGGCCCGACATCGTCGACGCCCGCTGGGCCGTCTTCATCGGCGCCGTCGGCGCGGTCGTGTGCACCCTGGGTCTCAAGTTCCTGGAGCAGCGGCGGATCGACGACGTGGTCGGCGCCGTCCCCGCGCACCTCTTCGCGGGCGTCTGGGGCACGCTGGCCACCTCGATCGCCGCCGGAGCCAACCTGGGCGTTCAGTTGCTCGGCGTCGTGAGCGTGGGGGCGTTCGTCTTCGGGGTCTCCTTCGTGGTGTGGACGATCCTTGAGAAGACCATGGGCGTCCGCGTGTCGCGCACCGTGGAGGAGCTGGGACAGGATGCCGCCGAACTGGGGCTGGAAGCCTATCCCGAGTTCGTGCTCATGGTGGATCCGGACGAGGGTCAGGACTACCGCGATCCCTAGCCCACGTACGGCCAACAGGAGCACAACGGAACCTTGACTGCGTCCCGGCACGCATCCTTCGACCGCGCGTACCCTGACGTGTCCCAGCCCGGAGTGGCCGGGTCGGGGGGGTTCGCGCGCTACGAGGTCGACGCACGCTTCTACGACGAGATGTTCCGCCAGGACGGCACCCTGCGCGGCGTATCGCGGCGTCTGGGCACGGCGCTTTCGAGGGCGTCGCCGGAGGATCTGGCGCAGCTTCAGGAAGGCGTTGCGCGCCGCTTCATCCACGAGGGGATCACCTTTACCGTCATCGGCGCGGACGAGGCCTCGGAGCAGATCATCCCCATCGACTGCGTTCCCCGTCTGCTCACGGCCGACGAATGGGACCACATCGACCGGGGCCTCAGGCAGCGGCTGACCGCGCTCAACCTCTTCCTCAGGGACATCTACCACGACGGCCGGTCGCTGCGTGACGGGATCGTGCCTCCCGACCTGGTGCTGGGGTGTCCCCAGTACCGCGTCGAGATGCGGGGCCTGCAGGTTCCCAACGACATCTACGTCTCGGTCTGCGGCACCGATGTGGTGCGAACCCATGCGGGCTTCGCGGTGCTCGAGGACAATCTGCGGGTTCCCTCCGGGGTCTCGTACATGCTGGCCTGCCGCGTCGCCATGAAACAGGCGTTTCCGCGGCTGTACCGGGCGCACAACGTGCGCGAGATCGCCCGCTATCCCGAACAGCTCTACGCCACCCTGGCATCGCTGGGATCCTGGGCGGGCACGCCCCGGGTGGCGGTGCTCTCCCCGGGCCGCTACAACTCCGCCTACTACGAGCACGCCTTCCTGGCCGGGGAGATGGGCGCCGACCTGGTGGAGGGGCGGGACCTGGTGGTGCACGACGGCATCGTGTACGCCCGCACCGTCACGGGGCTCAGGCGCATAGACGTCATCTACCGGCGCGTGGACGACGACTTCCTGGATCCGGTCACCTTCCGCTCCGACTCGCTGCTGGGGGTTCCAGGCCTCTTCCACGCGTACCGGGCGGGCAACGTGGTGATCGCCAACGCCCCGGGCACCGGCGTCGCCGACGACAAGGCGGTCTACGCCTACGTGCCGGACCTCATTCGCTACTTCCTCGACGAAGAGCCCATCCTGGCCAACGTCGAAACCCACCTGTGCCGCACGCGCGAGGGGCTCGCATACACCCTGGACAACCTCGAGCGGCTGGTGGTCAAGGAGGTGGGCGGATCGGGCGGATACGGAATGCTGGTCGGACCGCATTCCACGGCCGCCGAGCGCGACAGGTACGCGGCCCGCCTGCGCAGCCACCCGGACAACTTCATTTCCCAGCCGGTGCTCGATCTGTCGAGGGCGATGTGCTTCGTGGAAGGCAATCTGGAACCGCGCCACGTGGATGTCCGCCCGTTCGTGCTGCGGGGCCGCTCCGACACCTGGATCGCTCCCGGCGGCCTCTGCCGGGTGGCGCTCCGGAGGGGCGGGCTGGTGGTGAACTCCAGCCAGGGCGGGGGCTGCAAGGACCTCTGGGTTCTGCGTGACGGCCAGGTGCCCGACTGATGCTCGCCCGGGCCGCAGCGGACTTCTACTGGATGGGGCGCTACTTCGAGCGTGCCGAGCACACCGCCCGGCTGCTCCGGTATCAGCTTGCGCGCCTCGTCGACACTCCCGCCGGCGAGCTGGCGGTGGGCTGGAGGGTGATCTACCGTGCCCTCGGACAGTCGGCGCCCATCACCCCCACCGTCACCGACGAAGCCGAATCGTTCCTGCTCGCCGACGCCTATACGCTCGCCGCGAGCCTGGTCGAGGAGACCACCAACCCCGACTCCATCATCCGCTGCTGGACCACGGCGCGGGACAACGCCAAGCAGCTCCGGCCCTGGCTCCCGGTCCGGGTCTGGACCTGTCTCAACCAGGGCTTCTTCTGGCTTCGCGACTGCGACTTCCCCGCCGCCTGGGCAACCGGACCGGCTGCGCTGGCGGGCGAGGCGATCGACCGGCTGCGGCTGCTGGCGGGGGTGGTGGAAGCCCGCATGCCCCGCGACGACGCATGGCGCTTCCTGGAGCTCGGACAATTCGTCGAACGTCTTCAGCACCAGGCGGCCCTGCTGGACGCCTGGGACCGCATCGGCCAGGCTCCCGGCGACGCGCCCTCGCTGTCGTGGGCGGGGCTCCTGCGGGTCTGCGCGGCCCATGAGTTCTACTGCCGCACCCACTCCATGGTGATCCGCCGGGGACCGGCGCTGGCGTTTCTGGCCCGCAACCCGGAGTTGCCCCAGTCGCTGTGCTTCGCGGTGCATCGCATCGAGCGGCTTCTTGCGGGCATCGACCCGAGGGGCGCGCGCTATCCCCTGGCGGCTCCCCACCGCATGGTGCTGCGCCTGTCCGCAACCGTGGAAACGGACCCCGCAAGCGAGAACGATGCCGAAGGGGATGGAGGGTCGTTCGAGGCGCTGCTGAAGGACAGCCGGGCGCTCCACGGCATCACCGTGTCGACGTACTTCGACTACCCCGTGGAAGCCGGGCTGCCGTCGTGAGCGCGCGCTACCGCATCCGGCACGAGCTCGAGTTCCGCTACGACGCTCCGGTGCGCGGATCCGTCATGACCCTCTTCCTGTCTCCGGTCCGGGATCGCCGCCAGCAACTGCGCAGCTTCTCCATCGAAACCGACCCCGGCGGAGCCGTGTTCGAGTTCAGGGGGCCCTTCGGAAACCGCGGCCACTTCTTCGACCGGCCGGGCCACCACCGCGCACTCCGGATCGTCGCCCGCTCCCGCGTGGAGGTCTCGCCCCCCGAAGCGGTTCCCGGCGACCCGGGACCTGGCTCGTGGGAGGCGCTCGCGTCCGAGATCCGGGCGCCGGAGCTCTGGCTCATGCTGCAGCCGAGCCGCTTCGCGCAGCCGTCGTCCGCGGCCCTGGGACAATTCGTGTCGGCGCGCGGCATCGAGAAGAGAGACGATGTCATGGGGAGCATTCGCGCCCTGCTGGCGCGAATCTACGAGGCCTTCGAGTTCTCACCCGGCATCACCGCGGCCGACTCGCCCATCGAGCACATTCTGGAGACCGGCCGGGGCGTGTGTCAGGACTATGCCCACGTCATGATCTCCGTCCTTCGCGGCTGGGGAGTCCCCACCCGCTACGTCTCGGGTTATCTCGGGCCCCACGGCGATCTGACTTCAACCAACGAAAGCCATGCCTGGGTGGAATGCTGGTTGCCCGGGTCGGGATGGCGCGGTTTCGATCCCGCCAACAACTGCGACTGCGATGAGCGCCATGTGCGCGCCGCGGTAGGCAGGGACTACGCCGACGTACCCCCGGTGCGGGGCGTCTTTCGCGGATCCGCCAACTCGGCCCTCGCCGCGCGCGTGGAGGTGGTCCGGGACGGGCAGGACGGGATGGAGCAGTGAGGAATTCAACCAGCGACCATAAATGTCATCAAGGGGGAAATATGTTTGCGACCCGTAGCGCACGCGTCCTGTTCTCGACGCTCACCATTGCCCTGATTCTCTCGTTTGCAGGCCCGGTTCAGGGCCAGTCCGCCTCCATCGGCGCCGATGTCGTCAGCCGCTACGTCTGGCGCGGCACCGACTTCGGGGAATCGATGTCCGTGCAGCCCGCGCTGACCCTCGGTTTCGGAGGCCTGGAGGGGGGCGTCTGGGGCTCCACTTCCATCTCCGCCTCCGGAGCCGGCGCCAACGAGGTCGACCTCTGGGCCACGTATACCGTTGCGGCCTCGAACGGCTCTTCGTTCTCGTTCGGGTTCACGGACTACTACTTCCCGGCCCCCGCGGCCGACGGCTTCTTCGTCACGGATGCCCACATACTCGAGTTGTCGGCTTCCTTCACCGGGCCGGAGAGCTTCCCGCTGACGCTCTTTGCCGGAAGGATGTCGCGGAACGACCACGACAATTCCCTGTACCTGGAAGCCAGCGTTCCCGTGTCGGCCTTCGAGGACGTCGAGATGAGCCTGACGGCGGGGATGGTGGCCGGCGAAAGCCAGTTCTACGGGACCGAGGGAACCGCGTTCGTGAATCTGGGCGTATCGGCCAGCAAGGATCTGGTCATCACCGATGACTTTGCGGTGCCCGTGACCGTCTCGTATATCGTCAACGCGAACCGCCTCGAACGGGACATGGATCACCACGGGGAGCCTCTCGGGGCGGATCCCGACCGCGCGTTTCTCGTCTTCGGTTTCAGCCTGTCGCCGTAGGCGGACGGGACGCGTCACTCCAGCAAAGCGCAAAGGGCCGGAGACACCGGGACTCAGGTGGGCAACGGACGAAGTGTAGCGGGCATCGTTCTCGCAGCCGGTTCTTCGACCCGCATGGGTCGGAACAAGCTTCTGCTTGAGGTGGCGGGCGAGGCGCTGGTCCGGCGCGCGGTGCGGATCTCGAGGGAGGCCGGTCTGGACCCGGTGGTGGTGGTCACGGGGCACGCGCGCGAGCGGATCGAGCGGGAGATCGCGGATCTCGACTGTACGCCTGTATTCAACGCCAACCACCGTGCGGGCATCCAGACCTCGGCGGCTTCGGGTGTCGCCGGGGTCGCGGGCGCGTGCGACGCCGCCGTGATCATGCTCGCAGACATGCCGTTCGTGACCGCGCGCATGCTGCGCACGCTGGTGGAGCGCTACACTGCGGAGGCGCCGCCACTGGTAGTGTCCCGATACGGCGGCGAGGTGAACGCGCCCCCGATGCTCTACGACCGGGTGCTCTTCCCCGAGGTGACCCGCATGCGCGCCGGGTGCGGGCGGGAGGTGGTGCGCCGCCACTACGACCGGGCCGTGCAGGTCGAGTGGCCGGCGGGCCGGTTGCGCGACCTCGACCGCCCGGAAGACTACGCGGCCGTGGTCGAGGAACTCGCGCGCGCCGAGGGGGGCGCCAGGGAGGAGGGGGGCGCGGGGGCGGCGGCGGACGCGGAGGCGGCGGCGGGCCCTACCCCGGGTGAGCGAAATTGACCGGCGACCTGCTGCGCCTGGCGGCCCGAATGGAACGCGAGCGGCGCCCGTTCGCGCTGGCCACCGTGGTAAGGAGCGAGCGCCCCACCTCCGGCAAGCCGGGCAACGCGGCGCTGATCGACCCCGAGGGAACCATGCACGGATGGATCGGCGGGAGCTGCACCCGCTCGGAGGTGATCCGGCATGCCCTGGAGGCGCTCCGACTGGGGGAGCCCCGGCTGCTGGCATTCGGGGCCGACGAGGAGCGGCCCGACGATCTGGTGAGGGTATCCATGTCCTGCGCGAGCGGAGGAAAAGTGGAAGTGCACATCAACCCCGTGTTGCCGGCGCCCGTCCTGCTGGTGGCGGGTGACTCGCCCGTGGCGCTCGCCCTGCTCAGGCTGGGGGGCGCGATGGGGTACCGGACGGTAGCGACCGCGTCCGCCAATGAGGCCATCAGCGAGGAACTGGCCGACATCGCCGACGAGCGCGCCAAGAACCTCGCCGGCTGGGTGGGGATGCTCGCGTCCCGTTCTCCCGGAACGCGGTTTTTCGCGGTGGTGGCCACCATGGGCCGCGAGGACGAGCGGACGCTCGCGTCGCTCGCAGGCGCCGCGCCCGACTACCTGGGCGTGGTGGCGTCCCCGCGGCGGATGCGGAGCGTGCGCGCGGTGCTGTCGGGTCTCGGGCTCGGCGATGACGCGATCGGCCGCATCCGCGGGCCCGCCGGCCTCGACCTGGGCGCCGAGCAGCCCGAAGAGATCGCGGTGAGCATTCTGGCGGAGATCGTGGGAGAGGTCCGGCGGGCGAGCGGGGGTGGGGCGGCCGGATCGGGCGGCGCGGGCGGCGCACCGAAAAACGTTGCGCGTTCGGATGTGGAGAGCGGTGACACGGGCACTACCGCGACGGATGCTTCGGGCCGCGCACCAGAAAACGTTGCGCGCTCGGATCTGGCCGGCGGTGGCGGCGCGTCCGGCGACTCCGACGCGACCTCCGCGGCCGCCTGGGCTACCGACCCCGTGTGCGGGATGACGGTGCCGGTCGCAGGGTCCCCCTCGGCAGTCCACGACGGCAAGACCCTCCACTTCTGCTGCGAGGGCTGCCGCGGCCTCTTCGAGTCGACCCCGGAGGTTTTCGCCTCCAACCCCGCGACGGGTCCGGCGTGAGACCCGAGATCCGCGCGCTGCAGGAGGCGATGCGCCGGGCGGACTACATCGCCGAGCCATCCATCGTCACCGCCGTCCACCTGGCGCGCGCGATGGAAAAGCCGCTTCTGGTCGAAGGCGACGCGGGGGTCGGCAAGACCGAGATCGCCAAGGTCATGGCTACCCTCATGCAGACCGAACTCATCCGGCTTCAGTGCTACGAGGGGCTCGACGTCAACACCGCGCTCTACGAGTGGAACTACCAGAAGCAGTTGCTCCGCCTGCGCATGGGGAGTGGTGAGGCGGAGGACGCCCCCGACACCCGCGACGACCACCTTGAAGGCGTCATCTTCGGGCGCCGCTACCTGCTCGAGCGGCCGCTGCTGCGCGCCATCACGCGCGACACGCCCCCCGTCCTGCTCATCGACGAAATCGACCGGGCCGACGAGGGGTTCGAGGCCTTCCTGCTCGAGGTGCTCTCCGACTTCCAGGTGACCATCCCCGAACTGGGCACCATCCGCGCAACCCACCGGCCGCTCGTCGTGCTCACCTCGAACCGGAGCCGCGAGATCGGCGACGCACTGCGGCGGCGCTGCCTCTACCTCTACATCGAGCACCCGACCTTCGGCAAGGAGGTCGAAATCATCCGCGCCAAGGTGCCTGGGATATCCGACGCGCTCGCCGCCCAGATCACGCACGTCGTGCAGGGGCTGCGCGCGCGGCGTCTCATGAAGCCCCCCGGCGTGGCCGAAACGCTCGACTGGGCGCGCGCCCTGGTCACGCTGCATCAGGATCACCTCGACGCCGAGATCGTCTCCGAGACGCTGGGCTGCCTCGTGAAGGATCGGCACGACATCAGCCTGCTCCACGCGGAGGACGTCGAGACCCTGCTTGCGGGCGCCGGGGCCGGCTGATGCGCGCGGCCGCGCCAGCTCGCCAAGGGCTCCGCTGATGCCCGCCGCGGCCCCGGCCCCGGAGCGAGAACTCGTCGCCCATCTGGCTCGCTTCTCCGGCGAACTTCGCCACGCCGGCGTGCCCGTCGGCCTCCGCGATGAGATCGACGGCACCGCGGCCCTCCGCTTCGTCGACATCGGCGACCCGGAAGAGGTGCGGCTGGCACTCCGCAGCGCGCTCAGGATCCCGCGCCGCTGGTGGGCGGAGTTCGACCGCCTGTTCGACGAGAGCTGGCGCCGCGCCGCCCTCCCCCGCCCCGCCCACGCCCGGAACGCCCCCCGCACCCCCCGCCGCTGGCGAGGCGACGAGAACACCGAGGCGCCGCTGGCGCGGATCCGCCGCGAACTGGACGAACGGACCGGCCGGGGCGACGCGGAGGCGCCCGACGCCGACGGCGACCTCCCCGGCTACAGCCCGCGCGCGCTCCTGCGCAAGAAGGTCTTCGACGAGTGCACCCCGGACGATCTCCGCGACATGGAGCGTCTGCTCGAACGCCTCGCGCGCCGCATCGCCACCCGGCCGAGCCGCCGGCTGGTGCCATCGGAGCGCGGGCCGGTGGTGGACGTGCGCCGGAGTTTCCGCCGCTCGCTGGCCCACGGCGGCGAACTGGTCGAGCTGGCGCGCCGCGCGCGGGCGGTCGAGCTCCCCAGCCTGGTAGTCCTGTGCGACACCAGCGGGTCGATGGACGCCTGCTCGCGCTTCCTGCTCGCCTTCGTCTTCGCGCTGCGCAAGGTCACGCGCCGCACCGAGATCTTCGCCTTCAACACCTCGCTCACGCGCCTCACCCCGTGGCTCCGGACGGGCGACGTGGCCGGCACCCTGGAGCGGCTCGCCCGCAACGTGCGTGACTGGTCCGGCGGGACCCGCATCGGCGAGTGCCTGCTCGCCTTCGTCGACCACCACCTGCGGCACACCGTGCGAAGCGATACCACGGTGTTGATCCTGAGCGACGGGCTCGACCGGGGCGACACGGAGTCGCTCGAGACGGCCCTGCTGGCCATCCGCCGGCGCGCCCGCCGGATCATCTGGCTCAACCCGCTCATGGGCGACCCGCGCTACCGTCCGGAGGCGAAGGGCATGCAGGCGGCGCTGCCGCACGTGGACCGCCTCGTGCCCGCCCACAACCTGGAGGCGCTGGAAGCCATCCTGCCGATGATCGAGCGCTAGACGATGCGCGACGATCCCGGAATCGCGAGACTAACGGAAATGACCGAGTAACCGGAATAACCGGAGAAATAACCCGCATGAAAATCCAGGACGGCTTCACCATCGACGCGCCCGCGGCCGACGTCTGGGCGCTGCTCTCCGACCCCGACCAGGTCGCGGACCTGCTCCCCGGCGCGAAGATGGGCGACATGATCGACGACAACACCTACTCGGGCGGGATGTTCGTGAAGGTCGGACCCCTCGCGGTGGCATACGACGGGACCGTATCCTTCCAGTTGGACGAGAGCGAGCGGTCCGTGCAGGTGCGCGCCCGCGGCCGGGGCAAGCGCGGCATGGGCACCGCCGAGATGACCATGACCAGCCAAGTGGTCGCGCACGGCGACGCGCGCACCGAGGTGACGATCGATTCCGATGTCGTTGTGACCGGAATTCTGGCCCAGATGGGACGCGGCATGATCCAGGTCGTGTCGAAGAAGATGCTACAGGAGTTTGTGGGAAACCTCACCAAAGCACTTGCCTGAACCGGCAGAGGAGAGCTGAGACATGATTCCCCCGCAGTTCGACTATCACGCCCCCGGCTCGCTGGACGAGGCGCTGGGGCTGCTCGGCTCCCTCGACGACCCGAAGGTGATGTCGGGCGGACAGAGCCTGCTGCCGATGCTGAAGCTGCGCCTGGCGTCGCCGGCGAACATCGTGGACATCGGCCGCATTCCGGGCCTCGACACGCTCGCGGAAGAGGACGGTTTCCTGCGCATCGGCGCGCTGGTCACCGAGACACAACTGGAGCAGTCGGCAGTGGTGGCGGAGCGCTATCCCATCCTGCTCGACACCGCGAAGGTGATCGCCGACCCGCTGGTGCGGAACCGCGCCACCATCTGCGGCAACATCGCGCACGGCGACCCCGCCAACGACCATCCCGCGACCATGCTGGCGCTCGGCGCCCAGGTGGTGGCCACGGGACCGGACGGCGCGCGCACCATCGACATCGGCGAGTTCTTCTTCGGGCTCTTCATGACGGCGCTCGGAGAGGATGAGATCCTGACCGAAATCCGCATCCCGGCGCCCGCCCCCAACAGCGGCGGCGCCTACGTCAAGCTCGAGCGCAAGGTGGGCGACTACGCCGTGGCCGGATCCGCCGTTCAGCTCTCGCTGGCCGACGACGGTACCGTGGCGAGCGCGGGCATCGGGCTCACCAACCTGGGCATCGCCCCCATCCGCGCGACCGCCGCGGAGGACGCGCTCAAGGGCGCGGCTCCCACCGACGACGTCATCGCCGCCGCCTCCCAGGCCGCCGCCGACGCCACCGAGCCCATCCCCGACCGGCGCGGTTCCATCGAATACAAGCAGAACATGGCCCGCGTGCTCACCGCCCGTGCCATCCGCAGGGCGCTCGCGCGCGCAGGAGGATAAAGCGATGGCCACACACAACATCAACGTCACCGTGAACGGCGAGGCCCACGCGGCCGCCGTCGACTCGCGGCTTCTGCTCGTGCACCTGATCCGCGACGACCTCGCGCTCACCGGCACCCACATCGGCTGCGACACCACGCACTGCGGCGCGTGCACCGTGCTGATGGGCGGCGTGCCCGTGAAGTCGTGCACCGTGCTGGCCGTCCAGGCCGACGGGGCCGAGATCGGCACCGTGGAAGGGCTCGCGGGCGCCGACGGCATGACCCCGCTGCAGGAGGGCTTCCAGGAGGAGCACGGCCTCCAGTGCGGCTTCTGCACCCCCGGCATGCTCATGACCGGGACCGCGCTGCTCGAAAGCAATCCGAACCCCAGCGAAGCCGAGATCCGCGAGGCCATCTCCGGGAATCTCTGCCGCTGCACCGGATACGTGAACATCGTCAAGGCGGTCGAGTACGCCGCCGCGAAGACGGGGGAGGGCGACTGATGGCACCGAGAACATCCGCCAAGATCTGCGGCATGGGCCACTCCATGAAGCGCAAGGAGGACCCGCGCTTCCTGCAGGGCAAGGGCAACTACATCGACGACTTCACGCTGCCGGGGATGCTGTGGCTGGACATCGTCCGGAGCCCCATCGCCTACGGCAAAATCAAGAACATCGACTCCTCGAAGGCGCTCGAGATTCCCGGCGTGCTCGCGGTGCTCACGGGCAAGGACCTGGAGGCGTACGGTCTGCACTGGATGCCGACCCTCATGTCGGACACCCAGATGGTGCTCCCCACGGACACCGTGATGTACCAGGCGCAGGAGGTGGCCGGGGTGATCGCCACCTCGCGCTACGCGGCCGCCGACGGCGTGGCCGCGGTCGAGGTCGACTACGAGCCCATGAAGCCGGTCATCGACCCCTTCAAGGCGCTCGAGGACGACGCGCCCGTGCTCCGCACCGACAAGGAAGGCAAGACCGACAACCACATCTGGCACTGGGAGGCGGGCGACAAGGAGGCCACGGACCGGATCTTCGATGAAGCCGATGTCGTGGTGCGCGAGAAGATGCACGTGCCGCGCATCCACGTGGCGTCCATCGAGACCTGCGGCTGCCTCGCCGACTTCAACCCGGTCGAGGGGCACCTGACGGTCTACATGACCACCCAGGCGCCGCACGCCATCCGCACCGTGCTCGCACTGGTGGCGGGCCACGTGGGGCTCTCCGAGGAGAAGATCCGCGTGGTGAGCCCCGACATCGGGGGCGGCTTCGGCGGCAAGGTCCCGGTCTACCCCGGCTACGTGGTCGCCATCGCGGCGTCGGTGGTGCTGGGCAAGCCGGTGAAATGGATCGAGGACAGGATGGAGAACCTCCAGGCCGACTCCTTCGCGCGCGACTATCACATGGACGCCGAGATCGCGGCCAACGCCGACGGCAAGATCCGGGCGCTGCGCATCAAGACGATCGCGGACCATGGGTACTCCGACGCCCAGGCCGCGCCGTCGAAGTGGCCGGCGGGCCTCTTCTCGATCTGCACCGGGTCCTACGACATGGAGCAGGCGTACGCCGAGGTCGACGCGGTCTACACCAACAAGCCGCCGGGAGGCGTCGCGTACCGCTGCTCGTTCCGCGTGACCGAGGCCGTGCACTGCATGGAGCGGGTGGTCGACACGCTGGCCCACAAGGTCGGCAAGGATCCGGCGCAACTGCGCGAGGAGAACTTCATCCCCAAGGAGGCCTTCCCCTACCAGTCACCGCTCGGCTGGGAGTATGACAGCGGCGACTACCAGGCCGCGATGGACAAGGCGAAGGAGATGATCGGCTACGACGAGCTGCGCGCCGAGCAGGCCGAGAAGCGCGCGCGCGGCGAGCTGATGGGGATCGGCGTGTGCAGCTTCACCGAGGTGCTGGGCGCCGGCCCGTCGAAGGACTTCGACATCCTGGGCATCAAGATGTTCGATTCGGCCGAGGTGCGCGTGCACCCGACCGGCAAGGCGATCGCCCGCTTCGGCACCAAGTCGCAGGGCCAGGGCCACGAGACCACCTACGCGCAGATCATCGCCGAGGAGCTGGGCCTCCCGGCCGCGCACGTGCAGGTGGAGGAGGGCGACACCGACACCGCCCCCTACGGGCTGGGCACGTACGCCAGCCGCTCGACCCCGACCGCGGGCGCCGCGGGCGCGATGGCCGCCCGCCAGATCCGCGACAAGGCCGCGAAGATCGCCGCGCACCTGCTCGAGGTGAGCGAAGAGGACCTGGACTGGGAGCCCGGCACCTTCTCGGTGAAGGGCGCGCCCGACAAGTCGGTGTCCATCCAGGACTGCGCCTTCGCCGCCTACACCAACATGCCCGCGGGGATGGAGCCCGGGCTGGAGGCAACCAACTACTACGACCCGCCCAACCTCACCTTCCCCTTCGGCACCTACATCTGCGTCGTGGACATCGAACGCGGCACGGGCGAGGTGACCGTGCGGCGATTCGTGGCGGTGGATGACTGCGGGAACATCATCAACCCGATGATCGTCCAGGGCCAGATCCATGGGGGGCTGACCCAGGGGATCGGACCTGCGCTGTATGAGGAGATTCCTTACGACGAAGACGGCAACAACCTGGCCGGCTCGTTCATGGACTACCTGGTGCCGACCGCGGTGGAGACGCCGGCGTGGGAGACGGGGCATACGGTGACGCCCTCGCCGCATCATCCGCTGGGGGCGAAGGGGGTTGGGGAGTCGGCTACGGTGGGGGCGCCGCCGGCGATTGCGAATGCGGTGGTGGATGCGCTGGCGCACCTAGGGGTGACGCATGTGGAGATTCCGATCAGACCCGACCGTGTGTGGGAGATTCTGAGGGAGAGGGGGGTGGCGAAGTGAGGGGGGAATGCGTGCCCGTACCCGATATCTCCTCGCGCAGTCCTCAGCGACGAACGTGGAGCCGCCGTCTTCGCTGTCACGGTCGCGAGCAAAGGACCGAAACGCCGCTGGCCGGAAATGCGGCCGCCCCTGTGCTTTCCCTGAGGCTCATCCCTTCCGGCCTTCGAGTAGTCGCATCGGAAATCCAAGCTGCCCGCCAGCCACCAATCTCTGAAATGCCCGACACCCTTAACGTAGTATCCGTCGCACATTTCGCTTTGCCAAGAACCCTCAACCGCCAGATGCGACCTCCGTCTCCGTCCCTTTGTCGCGTTACGTTTGTATCCAGTCCTCGCTAGCCTTCCAGCATTTCGTCACCAATAGGAACAATGGAGACTTTCCGTGACCTTCGCTGTTGTTCATCTAACTGACTTCCACATCCGGTCGAATACCGATCCAATCCTTGCCCGTACTCCCTTGCTCGCGAGAGCTATTGCCTCTCGCACTCAAACTTGTAGCGGAATCCTCCTCGCCGTCTCGGGGGATCTGTCATACTCCGGCGTTGAAGACGAACTACTAGACGCATTCTCTCTCGTCCAGCAACTCCAGCAGCTTCTAACGGAGGCAACCGCCGCGGATGTTTACATCTCTGCCATCCCGGGCAACCACGATTGCGATTTTTCCGACCCGACTACTATTCGCCAAACATTGCTCAACGCCGTGAATGGAGACGAAGAAGCGCTACAGGATGACGTACTTGTCGCGATAACTCAACCTCTTGCCAGTTTCTTCGAGCAACGCGACGCATGGTGCCCGCCAACCGTCGTCGATTCCCCAATCGCCTGGCATTACAATTTTCCAGTCCGCGACAAATCCATCTTGGTGATGTGCCTAAACACCGCGTGGTGTTCTTCTCGTAACGAGATTCAGGGAAGCCTGTTCGTACCCCAATCCCATTTCCCCGCCCAGCCCCCGGGGTCGCATGATCTCGTGATCGCCATGCTTCACCATCCCTACAACTGGATGAAGTCTGGCAACGCCCGCCTTCTGACTGCTCATATCGAGCAACACGCCGACATTGTCATCACCGGCCATGAACATGTTCCCGACCACCGTCTGATATCTAAGATCACTGGCGAACGGGTCCAGTACATCGAGGGCATCGCCCTCCAGGCCTCCGACACCAACTCCACTGGTTTCAATCTCATCACAATCGACCTCGCACATCGCACCCAGCAATTGTGGACCCTAATTTGGGACCGCGATACTAATTGTTACATACCTGACACTCTCAGCCCTCCTATGACCGACATGCAGGTCAATCGAGCGAGAAAGCGCAAACATTTCGTATTTACCGACGATTTTCTCCGCTTCTTGGACGATCTTGGCCTCCAGGTACAACATCCCGTCGCTGGCACCTTGATACGGTCTGACGTCTTCACTTATCCTCACGTTCGGAAGATCCAACTTCGCGAAACCGCCTCCGGGAATCTGATCGGCGCCGAAGCCATGCCGTCCCACCTGGCCGACGAGCGCATTGTCTTGATCACCGGTGACGATGCGTCAGGCAAAACGACCCTCGCCAAGCAATTAGTTGTCGATCTGCTCGCGTCCGATGTTGTTCCCGTCTACATGTCCGGCCGTGACCGCGCCCATCGCACCATCCAATCCCCTGACGACGTCGTTCACGCCGTCTCGACAATTGTCTCACGTCAGTACGGCAGCACCAAGGTTGATGCCTATCACCAGCTCGACGTTGATCAACGGGCCATCATCGTCGATGATTACGACAAACTATCTGACGGCCACATCGCCGTTGACGATCTGATCTCGTGCCTGACCGACATCTTCGGTCGCGTATATCTTTTCGCGGATGCGATGTCTCAAGAACTCAAGAGCATTGACGACGACCGTCGCCGGATTCTCTTGGAAGATCGCGAAGACGCGGCTCACTTTCGGATCCAACCTCTTGGCTTCCAACGACGTGCAGAGTTGGTTGAACGATGGGTGGCTCTCAAGGACAGCCATATTGACGCCGCCGCGCTCGTTAAGGAGATTGAACAACGAACGCGTACGATCAATACTGTGATTGGCCACAATTTAATACCCTCGTATCCGGTTTACATTCTAGGTATTTTGCAGGCGAGCGACAGCGTCGGCCCCGTCGATCTCCGAGCCAGTATCAACGCCCACTATTACGAGCTGTTCATCAAGAACGCACTGGCACTAACTTCTGACAAGATCGCCTATTCAATCAAGACGTCATTCCTCGCCCGTCTAGCATATGAGATACTTCGTTCGGAAGATATGGGTATATCCGAAGAGCGATTCCGTGAGCTATATATGACGTTTACGACAAAATACGAGCTGCCGATCACCTTTGAACAGCTGGTCAAGATGTTGAAGGATAGCCGATTGCTGATAGGGTTTCAGGGACGAGTCGAATTTAGATACGATTATTGCTTTTACTATTTTGCGGCTCTTCACATAACTAAAAACTTGCAGCAGGATTGGGCAAAGAAATGCGTCGCCCACCTAGCGGACACGATATATGAGGAGAGAAACGCCAACATTTTTCTATTTCTCGCCCATTTATCGGAGAATTCAGTTATTCTCGACGAAATGCTACGGTGTGCGCGAGAGATATGTAAGGGAAGCCCCGTCGCTGCCCTAAATCGCGCGGAGCTCCAGTTCCTAGAAGGAGACAGATCGGACTTGGCCAAGGCCGAGTTTCGGGATGTTGGGGATATTCGAGAACTACGTCGACGCGTTCTTGAACAGAAGGATCGAGAGGTGTTGGATGGAGTGGACACCGACGAAGGAGGTGAACTCGAATACGGGGATGAGTATGCTGTTGGGCAGGAGAAAATTCGTGAACTAGGCGCGGCGTTTAGAACTACTCAAATTCTCGGACAGGTACTGAAGAACTTCCCGGCGTCGATTGACGCTTCGAGAAAACGGGAGATCGCTCGGGCGGCTTATGAGGTGGCGCTGCGAGCGTTAACGGAGATTCTGACGCTCCTGAAGGGCAACTATGAGCCGATCGTTGTTGATTTTATGGCGCAACAGATGGGAGGGAGATGGCCAGGTGGGTACGGAGAAGCACTTCGAAATGCGCAACGATCCGTTGCCGGGTTGACGCGTTTGGTGTCGTATAGCGCGGTGAGACGCATCGTGGATGCGTTGGGTGATCCGAACTGGATTCATCCAAGTCCGACTATTCAGCGCGTAGCGGATGAATTGGATTCTCCTGTCTCGGAGCTGACGGTGTTCGGTATGCGGTTGGATTATGGAGACGGATTTCCAAAACAACACTTGCGGCGAATAGATGATGCGCTCGAGGATAATCCAATTGCTCATGGAGTGCTTCAGTATCTTGTCATTAGACACATGCATCTGTTTGTTATGGATTATGAAGAACGTCAGAGCGCATGTGGCATTCTCGGAATCAATTACAGGAACTTGCGAATCAAGGCGTTGGACCCCCGAAGAAAATTGATCGAGAAGGGAAAGAAGAAGAAATCCAAGAAGAAGAAGAGGGGGAGGAGAAAGCGGAAGGGTAGGAAGCGACGTTAGGGGCGGGACGAAGAACGGTGGCAGGAAGAACCGTCACGGGCGAATGCCCGCATCCGGCTCTCAGTTGGTGCATGTCAGCGATGGCGAACGCCGATTCTGCCAGCCGGATCGCTGATTGCGGGCGATGCCCGAACCCTCGCACCGCCGCCGGCCGTTCCATTGATGCTGGCTTCCTGGGAGGCTAGCGACTCATGCAGAAGGGAGTCGAGTAGGCTACTGCGTATGCCATCGGCACCACGGACCTCGGCCTCCAACTGGTCGCACAGCGCCATGAGGGCATCGACCTTGGCGACGATGCGGCGCTGCTCGGCGAGGGGCGGCAGGCCGATGCTCATCGCCAACAGGATGGATTGGTTCAGGTTCCGCATTGTTGTGCCGACGGAAGAACCTTGGAGGTATTCCCGAACATCGGGTGATCCGATGAGCATGGCGAGGTAATCTGCGCAAACGCTGTCCGAAAGACGGAGGATCAAGCTTCCCGTCCCACAGAGCCAGCCATCCTCGTCCTCAGCCACTACCGCACATCGTCCCATTTCACCCCGGCGGCCCATCACGATGTCCCCAGCACGGAGCTTGAAGTTGGCAAGTCTCTCCAAGGTGTCGGTCCCGACGGCCATCTTTTCCACCGGCACGATCTTCCCATTGCGTATTGAAGCGGGGTTGACGACGGGTGTCCCGCCCATCTTGTAGTCGCTCTTGTGGAGTGAGCTGCCGAACGGTCCGGTCTGCAATCCAACCACGACATCCGACAACCTTGCGGCTATCCACCCACTTGGTAGTCCGACGGCGGCCGCGGGAGGCGACAGCGATCCTGTGAGTATTCGTTTTCTGATCTTGCGAGCCTTCAACAGCCGCGCCTTCTTTGCCGCGATCTGCTTCAGCAACTCCGAGGCCGGCTCATCCGCCGAGTCCTGCTTTACGAGCTTCCCCCCCACGGCGAGGCGGAGGATGGTCTGCCGCAGGTGCTTGACCTGATCGGCGCGCGCGGTCAGCGCGGGAAGGGCATGGACGGCAAACCGCGCGTGACCCCGAAATGCCGCTGCGTCGGTGGCGGGAGCGGTCAGGCGGGCCAAGCTGGCGTTGGTGAGCCGGTCGCGGGTGTCCTCGCGCGCGGCGTGGGCTTCGTCCAACCGGTCGCAGAGGGCGAAAAGCTCGTCTACCTTCGCAACAATGCGGCGCTGCTCGGCGAGCGGCGGGAGCGGGAATGGCGCGACGACGGCATCCTTGGTGCGCAGTCGTGGCATCTTCGTCCCTTGCCCAAGCCGCGTGACGTAGTCCACGAAATCAGGGCGACGCAGTGCGAGTGCGCAGTATTCCGAAGACAGTTGAAGATACGGACGGATGGCTACGATTTCGGTTGTCGAGTAGCCCGTCTCATCAGCGACAATCACTTTATTCAGGTAGGGGCGGAGCTTTCCGTAGAGAACATCGCCAGGTAAGAACCGTGACTTGGTACTCTTCGACTCGCGCTCACTCGTTCGCACGCGGTTCAAGAGACGACCCGTTCCTTTCTCGATGTCTCGCAGCTCCAGGAGCCAAGCTGACGTGTCGAGCGCCTTTGGATCACACTTCGTTCCGGCATCGTAATGAAACACGGCCCCCAATGAGGCCCAACACCATGTGCGAGGCAAATCGAATGGTGCGGGAGCCATCTGCGGATGAACAGCCTTCTTCCTGCGCGTCCTGGCTGCGTTTGTCCGCCGCGCCTTTTCGGCAGCGATCCGCTTCAGCAGTTTCGACGCCGGTTCATCCGCCGGATCCTGTTCCACCAGCTTTCCCCGCACGGCTAGATCAAGCACGAACCGGCGCATGCGGTCGATGGCGTCCGGCGCGTCCACCACGCGGTCGTAGAGTACGAGGAGCCGCTCGGCGTTCATCGAAGTAGCGCGTCGGCAAGGATCTCCTTCAACTGGTCTCGAACCGAGACCACCTCGGCTTCGGCACTGTTCAGTCTCACCAGAAGCGCCTCGGGATCGCCTAGATCCGCTTCCACGGTATGAGGATTCTTGATGTCGAGGTTGTAGCCGCGCGCCTTGACCTCGTCGGCGGTAACCCTCCAAGCGCGGCCACCCTCCTCTCGGCCCTCGCGCTCTGCTCCGCCCCACCACTCGGCGCAGTCGTTGAGATGCTCCACCCGAATCGGCCGTGTCATGGAATACGCCTCTGACCCTCCGGCACGAGATGCTCCCAGAACCAGACTTCCCTCGTCGGTTCCCCTTTTTCGAAGAAAAGCAGGTTCGTCCCGATCGAGGCGTAGGGGCGGAACACGGAGTTGGGCAGGCGCACGATGGTGTGGAGGTTGCACTCCTCCATCAGGTGCTGTTTCAGTCGGGTCTTGACGCCCTCGCCAAACAGGGAGCCATCGGGAAGGACCACTGCGGCCCGGCCTCCCGGCTTGAGTAGTCGGATGATGAGTGCCAAGAACAGATCCGCCGTCTCGCGCGTCCGGAAGTGCGGCGGAAAGTTCGCCTCGATGCCGTCCGCCTCCTTGCCGCCGAACGGCGGATTGGTGAGCACGATATCCACGCGATCATCGCGCCCCCACGAGACGTAGGGTCGGGCCAACGTGTTGTCGTGTCTCAGGAACGACGGGTCCTCGATTCCGTGCAGCAGCATGTTGGTGACGGCGAGCATGTGCGGCAGCGGCTTCTTCTCAACCGCGCGCAGGGAGGCCTGCATCTGCGCCCGGTCCTCCGGGCGCTTCACATGATGGTCGATCATGTGGCGGATGGCGCAGGTCAGAAACCCTCCAGTGCCGCACGCCGGATCGAGAACGGTCTCACCCGGCTTGGGGTCGATCATCCGAGCCATGAACGAGGTTACGGCGCGCGGCGTGTAGTATTCGCCCGCGTTGCCGGCCGATTGCAGGTCGTTGAGCATCTGTTCGTAGATGTCGCCGAAGTGCTGCCGGTCGGCGAGGTTGTTGAAGTCGATCCCATTGATCTTGTTGATGATCTGCCGCAGCAGCTGGCCCGACTTCATGTAGTTGTAGGCGTCAGCGAACACATCACGCACGACAGTCGCGCGAGGGCCGGACCGGGCCGGGAGTTCCTTGAGGCGGGGAAAGAGGTCGCCGTTGACGAAATCGAGGAGATCATCACCCGTGATGCCCTCCGGATCGGCGGCCCAGTTCCGCCACCGCAAAGGGGGCGGGACCGGCGAGCGGTAGCCGTCCGTGAAGGTCTCGAGTTCCTGGTCCTGGTCGTCGATGATCTTGAGGAAGAACATCCAGCACAATTGGCTCATGCGTTGGGCGTCGCCATCGACGCCCACATCCTGGCGCATGATGTTCTGAATGGACTTGACGAGCGTGCCGACGGCCATCTCTCAGGCGCTCTCCCGGTAGAGTTCGGATTGAAGATGGTGGACGGCCCGCTCGAAGCCCGGTTTGCCACCGAAGGCGCGAACAAGTTCGAGCGGCGTGCCAAGGCTGTCGAGCGGCGGTATCCGGAGCACTTTCGCGTCGTCCAGATTGAGGACGCCCTCGTCGGCGTACTTGTCGAGCAGCGCATCGAGCACCGCACGGGCTTTACCCGCGTACTTGGTGAACACGCCCCGTTTCCTAACGTTCGCGGCCCGCTCGCGGCGGGTCAGCGGTGGGGCGTCGAAAGCGACATGACAGATGAGATCGAAGGGGTCGAGATCGTTCCCCAGCTCCTCGACGATCACGTCCAACCGAAGGCCCTCGGACTCCATCTCGTCGATGATCGCCTGCTTGCGCTCCTCGCCGTTCCAACGATTCAGGAAGTCATCAAGGCCTGCGAAACGCTTCCGCAGCGCCCGGCGTGTGAAGTCGCGGAGCGTTTCCGTGATGAGTTTGCCCTTCCCGTCGAGATACTCGACCCGCTCGGCGACAACGGTGGCTTCGATGCCATCGACATAGATCTTCTCCTGCGGGCCGGTCTTCGGAGGGAGTGGTCGAGGCGGATCGGGGCCATCAATGATCTCGCCGTTGCCGGGTCCGTTCGGCCCATTCGGTGGCGGATCGGGCGGGAGAACGGGATCGTTTGGTCCGGGCTCGTAGATCTGCTCCGGCTCGCCGTCGAATCCGGGATCCGCAAAAAGACTGGAGGCCTTCCGGAAGTCGATGAGCGTGAAGTAGAACTTTCCCGTGTCCTCGTGCACGCGGGTGCCCCGGCCGACGATCTGCTTGAACTCGGTCATCGTTCCGACCACCCGGTCGATCACGATCAGTCGGCACGTTTGGACATCCACGCCGGTCGATAGCAGCCGCGACGTGGTGACGAGGACTGGGTAGGGCGATTCCGGGTCGATGAAGTTCCCGAGTTGGTTCTTTCCGGTCTCGTCTTCGCCCGTGATCCGCATGACGTACCGAGCGTTCCGTTGGACGAGATCCGCATTCTCGTTGACCAGTGCTTGGCGCATCCGGGCGGCGTGCTCCTGATCGACGCAGAAGATGATGGCTTTCTGGAAGCGGTCGCCGCTCTCCCGCAGGAACGCCGTGATCTTCTCCGCAACTGCCTTGGTGCGACCGTCGATGACCAGCGTGCGGTCGAACTCTCTGACGGTGTAGTTGCGATCATCCACCGGCTTGCCATCGCGGGCAAGCTGGCCCTTTGTGGGACGCCAGCCTTCGATGTCCCGGTCGATGTGAACCTTGACCACCTTGTAGGGCGCGAGAAATCCATCGCTGATTCCCTGCTTCAGGGAGTAGGAGAACACGGGTTTCCCGAAGTAGGCGATGTTCGAGACGTACTTGGTCTCCTTCGGCGTGGCGGTGAGCCCGATCTGCGTCGCGGCGGAGAAGTACTTGAGGATCTCACGCCACGCTGAATCGGCTGCGGCACTGCCCCGGTGGCACTCGTCGATCACGATCAGGTCGAAGAAGCCGGGCGAGAGCTTCTTGTCGGCCTTCTGGTGCTCCTCGGGCCCGGTGATCGCTTGATAGAGGCCGAGGTAGACCTCGTAGGAGGTGTCGATGCGGCGCGACAGTTTGGTCATCGCGCCCCCGAACGGCCGGAAGTCGTTCGCCATCGTCTGGTCGACGAGGACGTTCCGGTCGGCAAGGAACAGGATGCGCTTCTTACGTCCTGCCTTCCACAGCCGCCAGATGATCTGGAAAGCGGTGAACGTCTTGCCCGTGCCCGTGGCCATGACCAGCAAGATGCGGTTCTGCCCCTTGGCGATGGCCTCGACGGCCGCGTTCACGGCGTTGACCTGGTAGTAGCGCGGTGTCTTGCCGCCGCCGTCCTCGAAGTAGTCCTGTAGTACGGTGTCCTCGGCTTCCGGCGTAAGTCCCTTCCAGGTCCGGTAGCGCTCCCACAGATGGTCCGGCGATGGAAAACCATCGAGCGTCAAGTTGGTCTCAATGGGGTTGCTGCCTCCCGTGCGGTCGTGGAATACGAAGCCGTCGCCGTTCGAGGAGAACGCGAAGGGGATGTGCAGCGTCTCAGCGTAGTCCAGCGCCTGCTGCATGCCGTCGCCGACGCCGTGGTTGTTATCCTTGGCCTCGATCACCGCGACCGGGATGTTCGGCTTGACGGAGAGGATGTAGTCGGCCCGTTTCCGCCTGCGGCGCGTCACCAGCTTGCCGCGCACCACGATGCGGCCAGCAGTGAACGTTACCTCCTCGCGAAGCTGTGACATCTCGTCCCATCCGGCCCCGCGGAGGGCGGGAGTGATGAACTTCGTGCAGATGTCGCGTTCCGAGAGGCCTCGCTTGTCCATTCCGCTCAGCAGTCTTCCGTTCCGTTCGGTGTCACCTTCCGTTCCTCCGTCTCCTAGCCCGTCTCAGCGGCCTCGATCGGCTTCAGTCGCTGGTATTGCTCCACCGCGAGACCCACTCGGCTAGTGGCCGGCTGATTCTTGGCCAATCGGCCGTCGCACGCAAGCCGGACGGTACCCAAGTGGGGTTCATGGGGAGTTCTACAGAGAGCGCCTTCCGAGCCGCTGGCTAGTCCGGCATCGGAAGCGCCTTGACTCGAGGCGCGAGGATGGCGTGGAGCGCTTCCACCCTGGCAAGGAGCCAGCGGTACTGCTCGATACGCTGGTCAGGATCCCCAAAGTCGGTCGCGAGACGCCAGTAGACCCTCCGCTGCTGGACACCGGTGGGATTGTACCATTCCAGCGCTTCATCGAACTCGTGCTCTTTCTCGATTACCTGTCGGTCGACGTGCAGCAGATCGAAGTAGTGATCGCTTTCTTGAACCGGTGATTTGTAGTTCCGCCCTCAGTTCGTGACCGCCAGCCTCCGTCCATGTGGACATGACACCGTACAGGAAGAAGCCGCCCCGTCCGACTCCGGCCACTCCCAGCCAGCTCTGAGGCCGAGGCGCGTGAGTCTTGGTTACGATCTTGCCCTTTCGGGAGACGAACTCCGCGAAGCCCTCCCAGAAGCGAAGTTGAATCCGTTGGGTGTCCGTCAGCGCTCCCTTATCCACACCCTCCTTCGTCCAGTCGTTCGGCCTGGTGACGACGTTGAGCTTCGGCGCCGGTGCCGATTCCCCGATTCGCCAAAGCTCGATCTCCAGACCGAAGAACCGAGTACCGGTTTCGGACACTTCGTTGAGCCAGTCCAGCGCGGCTCGGTGCTGATCCGTGAATGTTCTGGCGACCCACACCACCACCCGGGCGTTGAAATGGGAGGCATAGGTCAGAAGTTTGCCCAGGTGGTCGTGATCCGTCTGGCCCAGCTGATTCTCCACCACCACCATGGTCTGGTCGCTCGGATCCCGGCAGAGGACATCGGCCGAATACGGACCCACCTTTTCCTCTCGCGCTACAAACTCCAAGGACATTCCCAAGGCGTCAGCTAGGATCCCCAGGTTTTCCTGCTCTGCCAGCCAAGGAGTGAAGTCCTTCTCTTCATTTGGCCAAACCTCGCGCAGTGCAACAGGTTCTAGGCGGCCAAGGTTGGTCTTACCCATGTGCGCTCATCCCTCCGGTCCGGTGCCTTCTCCAGCCAACCTGTCGGATGACTACCGTTCTACAACAGTTGGGTTTCTGGCGGGTGTCCTCGGTGGCCACCGGGGCACCCGCATTTCCCTGTTCGGCGTTAGTGCCAAGCCTCTCGGCTTGGAATCCCACGGCTGAACAGCATCTCCAGCCCGGTCGAGCGGCTGACCGAATCCGTCGCATCCGCAGCGGCTTGAGTCGAGGGTGGTGGATCGCGCAGGAACCCCCTCACCTGCCCAGTTCGCCGGTCGCGCAGAATCGTCATGGGCATGTCGGTGTCTCTGTCCAGCGTGAACGATCCTACGGGCCCGGCGAGGGTGATACTGCCAAGATCGCCCTCCCACGCGTCCTGCCTGGGCAACACGAACGCGAAGCTGGAGCCACCATCGCCATCGGAGATCTCAGGCATGTCGAAGGTGAAGGAGAACAACTCAGTCCCATCGGCTCCAGCCCGGCCGCTGATGCGGTACGCGCCTCCAGCGGTGGGCAGCGCGGGTTGCGCATCAACCAGGAAGGTGGGCTCAAGAAACGGCACTCCGTCGGCGTCGGTTCCTCCCCACAGGAGGATGGACTTGGTTGCAGTAGCAGAGGGGGCAGACGCCGTCACCGCATCAATCGTGGTGCTCGGGCGGTTGTAGAGCGCCTTCGTGAAATGGTAGTCGCTGATCCAGGTTGGACCGCAATAAGACATCAAATCCTTGTGGGAAGGGGGCACGACCGTGCCGCTACCGAAGTCGTAGCCCCGAGCGCCGATCTTTCCGTCAGGGTAGGGATACCCAGCGTCGAGCCCCCCGGCACCTCTACCGCATGCCGCGTGGCCCAAGCTCAGGTTGTGGCCGAGCTCGTGCGCAATCGTGTGCGGATTGGCTGAGGAGACGCTCTCCTTGCCGCCGAGCAACGCGACTCCAGAAGAGTATCCCGAATACCCCGGGGGCAGGATGCCCATGTAGTATCTGGACCTGACCCCCTCCTCGCCCGATTCCATGGAGCGAATGGCAATCGTCTCGCGAAGCAGGCTTTGGGCGTCGCTACTTGAACTCAGGACGGGCTCATGGGCGGTCACCCTGATGTCACCAATCGGCAACAACGTTCGGGCGGGTCGGAGCGTCTCGTGATTCTCAGGATCGGCCGCGATGGCCCTGATCAGTTCCACCCTCGAGGAATCGTGGGTCTCGGTCCATACAAACGGGATGAGCCTAAGGTCGAAGAGGGCCATGTCATGTACCTCGACGGGCAAGCGCCCCGTCTCAGGAATCCGTGTTGCCGCCAGAAGCTCCGAATCAAGTGTCCCGTCGGGATCGATCTCGATCACCATTTCGAGGCCGGGTTGGATGATGTCACCCGGAATCTCAGCGTTGGCAGACTTGGCAAAGGAGTCCTCATCCACCCGCATGGGGATTGGCTCGGACTTGCCCGGAATGTACATCACGAAGGTCTTGCGACCTTCATGGAAGAAGTGGGCTTCGACACTTGGAATGCCTACGTCGGTGATCTGCGTCGCGGTGGGAAACACACGTAGCATCGCTCTCTTTCCCGCGACCAGCGGGACGGGGAACTCCCGGGACTGGATGGCTTGTACGAGGTACGCGGACGAGTTTCCGTTAGTGCAGGGCTTGATCCTGCTTGACTCACGTGCCCGCAGCCATCTACGAAAGCCAGGATCTGCTGGGGCGCACAGACCTGTGCCCCCGGCCATGAGCGTCTGAAGCCAGCGTATCTCGGTGATCTCGACCGGCAGAGGTCCGGCCATTCCCGGGTTGTCGGTGAGGACCAGATGGCGCAGGTCTGACATCCCGCTCAGATTAGCGGGCACCGGCCCGGACAGATCGTTGTCCTCAAGCCACAGGGTCTCCAGTTTGGTGAGGCTGCCGAGTTCGGGCGGAATCGGACCCTTCAGATCGTTCGCTTGGATATACAGGGTATGCAGGTTGCCGAGGTTGCCCAACTCGGGAGGAAGCGGACTGGAGAAGTGGTTCTCCTGAAGCCAAAGCCTCCTGAGGCTGGCGAGGTTGCCGAGTTCAGGCGGGATTGGGCCGGTCATTCCGTTGAGAAACAAGTCTGTCAGGCTCGACAGATTGCCCAACTCGGATGGGATCGAGTCAGTCAGCCGGCCGAGCCGCAACTCTCTCAGGTTGGCAAGGTTGCTGATTTCGGACGGGATCGAATCCCAAAAGCCACTCAGGCGCAAACGCGTCAGGTTCGACAGGCGTCCAAGTTCGGGGGGAATTGGGCCGTCCGAGAGATCGTTTCCTACGAGGTCCAGCCACGTCAAGCGTGACAGGTTGCCAAGCTCGGGTGGAATCCGGCCTGACAGGCCCCTCAGGGACAAGTCCGTCAGATTGGCGAGGTTGCCGAGTTCAGCCGGGATTGGGCTGGAGAGGCCGTTGAGCCACAACTCTGTCAGGTTGGCGAGGTTGCCAAGCTCGGGTGGAATCGGGCCGCCCGAAAGATCGTTTGCACGGATGCGTAGCTGTGTCAGGTGCGATAGGTCGCCCAGTTCTGGTGGGATGGAGCCAGAGAGGTTGTTCCAGCCGATGCGCAGCCTCTGGACCCGGCCTTGCTCATCGGTCTTAACGCCGTACCACTCCCCGAGAGGGGCATCCGTCAACCAATTGGTGCTGTTGGCCCAGTTCGGCCCGTCCGTGGCGTGATAGAAGATCTCCAGGATTTCACGATCAGTGAGTTGGACCGTCGCACCCAACGCCGCCTGTTCATGGGTCTCCGGTGTGACCGCAAGGGTCGTTGCGCCTTCCGGAGGCAGGGTCGGGTCGTACTCTCCTTTGCACCCCGCGACCAGCAGTCCCAAGGACGCGAGGAACACAATGAGGAGAGTGGGACGGGACATGGCCGGCCTCTCGGCGCATTATTGGGTCCAGCGACCCGATCCCGCAGCACCGGTCCCGGACCTGCGTTGTGCTTGGCAGGATCCAATGCTAGGCGTTGCGTTTGCGTTACGCTAGAGTCGCCCGGAGAACGTCAGAGCGATATCAAGAGGATTTGCAAGTCGCGCACAGCTCGGAATTGTGTAGCTCCGGGCGTTTGGGGTGTCCGATCCGCCCTTCTCACCTGAATCAGGAGATTATTTCGTAATCCAACCTCAAACTGCCGCACGGCAGGACCTTGCGTTGCGCCGGAGCAAGCCCGTCGCCTACCCTGCGTGGAAGGGCGGAGGTCAACTCCACACAGTGGGATGTTCAAGATCCGGGGGTCAGATCCTCCACCGACCGGCGACGATTGCCCGAACTCTCGCCATAGGCGCGTCAACGCGATGTGGAGCAGGAGTCTCTCCGCTCTTCATCCCGGCATTCAGGTAGACTCCGCCGTCCAACATGGCCACTGCGTCCGCCAAGGTTTATCCTTTCCGCCGTCTGCCGAGGCAGCGTCCGCCGCCCTCGTTGGATGCCTCGCCACCGGTGACGATCCGTCAAGCGGTCGTTCCTCGTCGTTGTCGAATTCATCCAGCTGGCCGAGCCGCTCGAGTGATTTCGCGTACTTCGGCCGGAGGTGTTCCGGACAGTTCTGGCAAGGCCTCAGGTTATCGGTCAAATCGGCCCGCTTCACCCAAACCGCGATCCGGTTCTCGGACGTTGCAATCCGCTCGATATAGGTGTCATAGGGATCCGAGGCCTTCCGCGTGAGCAGGTTGAGAGCTTGGAGCTCTTCCACGGTCAGCCTCGCGCGCACCGCGTCGATCGACCCTCCATCCTCGACCACGTCATGCAGGACAGCGACCACCCGCGCGTCCTCCGGAACGTTCTCCATCACGCGGAGCGGGTGCCGGACAAAGACCTCGCCGTCCTGGTCGGTTTCACCTCGGTGGTTGTCGAGCGCGACCTGGATGGCGTCCTCGAGAAGCCCGGATCGATCGCTTTTCGTCATCACGCCCCTGCTGCAGAGTAAGCCATAAGCCAAACGACGGCACCGAACGTCCATCCAGCCCGCCATTGCGGTGGGCGCTCACCAGAATGGTCGAGACCGGATCGGGCTGGATTACCCGCGTCAGGAGCCGCGCCGCCGGTTCAGTCTGCGCGTCGAGGCGTGAGTCCGGCGGCAATCGCCGCCCCGCCCCTGGCCGTGAACACTCCCAGTGTCAATCCGGCGACTCCCAGGAAAGCGGCGAAACCGACCGGGCTCTGGAGCCCCCCCACGAGCTCCGCGGCCAAACTGCCGGCGGGTAGTCCGGCGCCGAATCCGGCGACGCACAAGACTATCCACCGGCGAGCCATCGGCGCCGCGGGACGAAGCGTCAGCCACTGCGCCGCGCCCAGCCCCAGGCCGGCGAATGCCCCGACGAACGTCAACCCGCCGAGTCGGCCGAGCATGTCGAGCGCCTGCAGGCGCATTGGCTCGTCGGCCAATGCCTGGCCGAGCATCTCGACCAACACGATGCCGATGGTCATGCCGATACCGAGGCCGATACCCGAGGTCGCGACCCATGACGCGCCCAACCGCGGGTTCCTTCCCAGGGCCAGCCACTGGGCGGCGCCGAACATCGAGCCGGCCAACGCCAGGATGACGGGCGTCACCAACATCATGCCCACGACCGCCTCGACCGGTGCTGCCAGGCCCAAGCCGACGGCCAGCCCGCCCGCCAGGCCGAGCCCGCAGAGAACGGTCCAGCGCACCCCGAATCCGCTTGCAGCACCCCTGATATCTTCGATCATCGCACACCTCCCATTCGGCCACCGTCGGTTGGGTCGACGTTCCGGCCCGTTGCTGGCTGTCAGTTGTCCTACCGGCGGGAACGGCAAACCGTGCCAACCGGCACGGTATTACTCTTGTTTGATGCCAAGGAGACTCTTTCCTCGTTTCCGGGTGGTTGGGTCGTCAGCGGCCGTAGATTCATGCGCGCCGGCCCGGCATCCTCACTGCCGTAGTTCCGCCCGAACAACCCGACGTAGATGTCGCGGGGCGTACTTCAGGTAGGTTTCGATCCTTCGGAAGTCCCGGTCGAGAAACGCGGCCATCTTGCGCAGCGCAACGTCTGGGCAACCGATGGGGCGGCGAGAGGCATCGAAGGAATTGCCTTGGTCGAAGACATCGGTCCGCTTTCAACCATGAGGACTCAACGAACCATGATCGACCCGGATTCCCGTGGCTACGCCCGGGCCAGGCCCTTGTCGCTGCTGGTTGCCGCGTTACTCTCGTTCAACTGCGACCAGGAGCCGCAAACCGCGACCGGCCTGCAATGCGGTCCCCATCCTGCAGACGTCGCCACACGGAACTTCGCAGGCGCGTTCACCCAGCTTGAGCCTCTGGTGTTCGGCGCTACCGGCCCCACCGCCGTGCTGTCCATCAGGACGCTGAGTGTTTCGCCGTCCGGCCAACTCCTTCTGACAGACAGCCGCAGTCTCGACCTGAAGGTTGCCGACAGCGAAGGGCGTATCGTCCAGGTGATCGGGGGTGAAGGCGAGGGTCCTGGCGAGTTCACGGCTCTCATGGGTGCCGTATTCCTGTCGGACGACCGGATCCTGACCCTTGATGCCGGCAGAGTGCTCGCGACGCTCTTCGACACGACGGGCGAGGTCCTGAGTACGTTCCCGCTAGGCGACCAACTGGACCCAAGAACTGTGGTGGCCATTGATGAATCCGCCTTTCTCATCGGAGGGATGGTCACCACGCCGGGGGAAGGGAATGACATGGCCAGGATCTATTCCCTTGACGGAACCAGCTCGGAATCGTTCCTTCCCGCCGACCAACTCCTCTTCGATACCCGGATGATCGTCGATGGTGTTTGGGCGGTCTCCTTACCGGGCGGCTCGCTGGCCCTGGGGCTCGATGTGACACCCGCCGTTCATCTGTTCTCCGAGACCGGCGCTCACATCTGCACGCAGGCGTCGGAGCCGCCTCTATGGTCGCAGTTGCTGCCGCGCGACGAGCCGGTTGCCATGGATCAGGCAACGCGCGAATGGATCGAACGAGCGACCATGACCATCGGCGCCGCGTACGTCGGGGGCAGTGTGTACAGACAGTACAGGAGTTCGGGAGAAAACGGCGTGTCGTTGCTTGCCGAGTATGATGCCGATCTGAATCTGCGGAACGTCTACACCGCGGTTCCGGGCCGCCTGGTCGGGGGCGATGACGAAACGCTGTTCTTTCTTGGCGGCGAGTCGGTAGATGAGACACGAGTTTCGAGATTTCGAGCCAGATGGAACCGGTGAGGAACTGCTGCGTCATCCATCCCCCCTACCTCCCCACCCCTCAATCTCCCGCCGAACTCTCGCCACCTGATCGGCAAGCTCGTCTCTCGACGGCAGATACAGCTGGTACTTCGACGCGTAGATGTTGGCGTCCTCGGGGAGCGTCAGCTCAACCACGGCGTCGTTTGTCCGGTCGCAGAGCAGGATCCCGACGGTCGGCAGCTCGTCATCGGTCTTCACGTAGCGGTCGAAGTAGGTCACGTACATCTGCATCTGGCCGAGATCCTGATGGGTCAGCTTCCCGGTCTTGAGGTCGATCAGCACGTAGCAGCGCAGCAGGCGGTTGTAGAATACGAGATCGACGAAGAAGTGACTGTCATCGAAGCTGAAGCGCTTCTGGCGCGCCTCGAACAGGAAGCCCTTGCCAAGCTCCAGCAGGAACTGTTGGAGCCGGTCGATGATGGCGATCTCCAGGTCGCTCTCGGAATACGCAGGCGTCTCCTCCAGACCGAGGAACTCCAGCACCACCGGATCCTTGATCAGGTCCGACGCCTTTTCGACGACCTGTCCCTCGCGGGCGAGACGGCGAACCTCGTGCTTGTCGCGGCTGAGCGCGAGCCGCTCGTACAGGGAGCTGTCCAGCTGCCGTTTGAGTTCGCGGACGCTCCAGCCGTTGTCCGCGGCCTCGATCTCGTAGAAACGGCGGGCTTCGGGGTCGGTTACCGACAGCAGGGTGACGTAGTGGGACCAGCCGAGCGGGAACCGCTGCAGAAGGAGGACGGGCACTGAAGCCCCTGACTCCTCGCCATGCGAAACGGGCAATTCGGAAAACAGTGTCTGCCGAATCTTCTCGGTGACGGAAACGGAAAACGCCGTCCGCCGCTTCTCGAACTCCGGCACGACCTCCTTGAACTCCACGTAGAAACGCCGGAACTGCCTCAGGTATCGCACGGAGAACCCCCGTCCGATCCTCTCCTGCAGCGCCGCCGAGAGCTTCCTGAGCGCCTGCGCGCCGTACTCGGCCCGGTCTGCGCCCCTCTGCTCGTACTCCACGATGTACCATCCGAACAGCCAATTCCGCACGACCAGCGAGCGATCCACGGCGCGGGCAGCCGAACGCCGCGTCTCCTCATGCGTGTGCCGACACAACTCGACGAGGCGTTCGAAGTCGAATGGCTGTGAGAGCAGCAGGAGATGCCTGTCGTCCTTTCGATCCAATCCGGACTCCGGCCAGGGGGGCTCGCTTGGCGGCAGAGCGGCATCGTGCGAGGCTGTGAGCCCGGTGCCGCCGGTAAGTATCGGATCGCTGGCTGGGCGAATACATGGCGGTATGAGACGGATTGCTCAGGCCGTCGAAATCAGGCTGTTGCGTTACCGCGGCGAGGGACCCTGGAGCGGCCCAACTTGGGTGGGCGACCTCTTTCACCGGTCGGAATCAGGACGCTTCCGCCTGGTCTCGTGGAGAGCAGCCTTCCCCGTCGGCTCCGCTGCGGTTCCCGGAACGATCCGCAGCTAGTGGTGAATGGTCGAAGGCGGGACGATCCGTGCGTGCTATTGGATCAGGCAAACCTAGAACGTGGGGAGGTGGTGGTGGGCAAATTCGAGCGCAGTCTGGATGAGTTGTTCGACCGGGGAGCGCGGGAGGGCGCCCGGCAGGTTCTGGGCCAACTGGCGACCCGAAGATTCGGTGAGGAGACGGCCGGGCGTTTGTCCAAGCTGTTTGCGGAGTTCTCCGACTCCGAAGACATCGACAAGGTGAGCGGCGCGTCGCTGGAATGCCGTACCGGCGAAGAGTTCATCGAGCGGGTGCGGGCGGCGTGAGCCAACTGTCGCATCGGGTGACCACGATCAAGACGAATCGATCTCTGGTCTCGGCTCGCTGGGACACGGAGTATCGCCAGGGCCGA
The DNA here is from genome assembly GCA_028819075.1 of Gammaproteobacteria bacterium. Classification (NCBI taxonomy): domain Bacteria; kingdom Pseudomonadati; phylum Pseudomonadota; class Gammaproteobacteria; species Gammaproteobacteria bacterium. Next base: position 28,463 of record JAPPMM010000002.1, on the reverse strand, counting down.
TACGCCGACGAGCCTCCCCTCCCCTTCACGGCAGAGATCCTCGCCACGCTGCGCGCCAGCTCGCTCGCCGAGAGTAAGGGGCTCTACATAGGGTGCGGAAACGGTCGCAACTACCTTCCGCTCGCGAGGTCGGGACTGCGGCTCTTCGGTCTCGATCTTTCGGCCGAAGCGCTTCGCCAACTGGCCGCCCGAGAGTCTGCGAAGCCCGCGCGACTGATCTGCGCCGACTTCCGGGAGTTCGCCAGCCAGCACCGCTTCGGCTACGTGATCGCCATTCAGGTGCTTCAGCATGGCGTAGCTGCCGACGTGTCCAAGTACTTTTCGCGAGTCAGGTCGCTGCTGTCCCTCGGTGGCCTCTTCTTCCTTCGCGTCAATGCCGCGTCGACTCAGGTGCGGTGGCCGCACACCGTCATCGAACGGAATGAACTTGGCGGGTTCACGGTCTTGTACGAAGCCGGTCCCAAGCGCGGTCTCCCCGTCCACTTCTATGCGCGCGACGAACTATTGGCCTTGACCCGCGATGGTTTTGCTCTCCTGGCTGAACCTCGTGAGGACGTTGCGGTGCGCACGCCCCCGGAAGCGGGCCGCTGGGTCCAGTGGGAGGCAATCTGGAAGCGGACATGACAAGTCACCGTTTCGCTTTGCCCGACATTCCGCATGAACGCCGTGTCCACGCCTCGTCCGCCGCGCTGACTCGTCGCACCTTCCTCCGGATACGGGCAGGTCGCCGACGTTCTGGCGGATGGCTTGGACATCCGGTTCCTGGAAGCGGTGACGGAGGTCGACTACGGGGGGACGGACATCGTCCTGACGACGGCCGCCGGTGCGACCTTCGAGGCCACCCGAGTCATGGTAATGGTCGTGTCGACATCCGCGTGGCATCGACCATGCTCGGGCGACTGTCGAGGCAGCGGAGTCGGAGGTGCTTCGTCGAGGAATCGGACGGCACACGGCCGTTGCCCTGAGCTACAAGTGCATGGCGCAGGCTGAGATCGGTCTTGCCGACGAAGCGCTCGATAGTTGCCGCCAACTGGAAGACATCGCCCGCCTCTGGACGAACGACAGCGAAGAGTTCCTTGGAGTGCCCTGGGTCGCGTGGCTCAAGTGTCGCATCGCCGGCGCGAGGGCTCTGGCTTTGGCGGTTCGAGCCGAACATCGAGCCTCGATCGGGCAGTTCCGGGTCGCCTACGCTGCCTCCCCGTCAGACCACGAAGCGACGATACACGAAATGCTACGCCTGGTGCCGGCATTGGTCGGAGCCGGAATCTCGCCCCGTGATCTGCTGGCTGTCTTCGCCGACGATACCGCCAGGTCCGCCGACCTTTGGCCTCTCGTCGTCGCCCTTGAGGAACACGCAGGCAATCAGATTCGTGCCCCACGGCAGGTCAAGGAGGTTGCGGCCGACATCCGTGGCCGGTTCATCGAGGCGGCGGAGCGAATGGGGACAACGTGACTCGAAAGCGTCTCGGCAGTCCAGCGCGTCCGAGTTGTGGCCCGGACCCCTGCGCCTTACGATTGGCAACTTCCCAGGTCTTCCGAGCACGCGGAGTCGTCGCAATGAGGTTTCTCGTTCTGGCAGCCGCCTTGTCGGCACTGGCACTGGCCACGGCAAGTCAGTTCATCGGCGCGCAGTCCATTCAGTCGCGACCCGCCGCTGAAGTGCGCCTGTCGGCCGATCCAGTGCTGTCTGTCGGGATGCTCGACGGGCCTGACGAATACCTCTTCGGCGAAATCAACGCTGGCTCGCTGCTCGCCGATGGCAGCTTGGTAGTGTCCGACCGGATGAACTTCCGTATCCAGCGTTTCGGCGCGGACGGCGAACATCTGTGGAGCCGCGGCCGCGAAGGCGAAGGTCCAGGGGAATTCGAGAACGTCCAGATCGTCCACGGGTGCGTGAGCGCGGACCGGATCGTCGTCTACGACATCTGGACCCAACGAGTCTCCGTGTTCAACGACGAAGGGGATCTCGTCGACGACTACCGTCTGTTGTACAACGGACTGCCGATCCGGCGGTTTGGGTGCGCACCGAACGGGCGCCTGGGCTTCACGGGAGACAGCGACCAAACCATCGAGGGCCTCGCGTCCGAAGAACTCTACCGTCAGTTGATGACGCTTGGCTGGGTGGAGTTGGGCGACACTGCCGCCACCACGGTGCGCCAGCGGATCCCGGGCTCGGAAAGGAGATATCTCGGACCCGGGAGCGCCATGCCCGGAAGCATCTGGGAGCACAGCGTAGCGATTACTGCGGCCAATGAGGGCATCTGGCTTGGAAGCAGCGAGGACTACGAGGTGGAACTGATTGGGTGGACGGGCGAGACGATTCGGCGGATCCGCTGGCAGGGGCCGGATCTGAACGTGACGCAGAGGGATGTCGACCGATACCGTGACGCGCTTGAGGGAAGCTACCGGCGTGGCGGCAATCCCGACTGGCGCGCACGCTTCGAGCGCCGGTGGGCATGGGAAAGCGAGAACGTGCCCGATGTCTTTCCCGCTTACGACAGACTCATGATCGGAGACGACGGCGTACTATGGGTGCACGACTACGTTCGCCCGGGAGAGCCAAGTGAGTGGTTCGCCTTCGCCGCGGATGGCACATGGATCCGTACGCTCGTGCTGCCTCCCCGCACGCTCCTGCTGGACATCGGCCGGGACTGGGCGCTGGTACGAACACTGGATGACGTGGATGTCCAGCGGGTCGCGGTGCACGCGTTCGTGGAGAATCGGTAACCTGAAGTGAGTGAAGGGAGGGGCGTGATGGGGAATCACAACGCAGGGTACGCCATAGCGGACACCGCGGTCGCCCTCGGCGCAGTTCGCGCCAGGACGGGGCTGACCGCCCGGGAGATCCTGGACATCGTCAGCACGCCCTACCGGCACGTTGACGTGTCGTTCAGCGGTGATGACGCCAACCCCAATTCTCCGTTCGGCAAGCTGGTCACCGAGGCCTTCGCGCCAGATGGGGCAGCACCCGAGGGGCTCGACCTCAAGACGGACGAAGGCTACGACTGGTGGGACGAGCACTGCTGGTTGCCGTTCCGCTGCCGCTTCCCGTTCTGATGGTGGCCGTGATTCGGTAGGCATGGGCGCATACCGTTCCGCTTGTCGATGACCACGATGCACGCCGGGATCCTGGTGCCGTAGAAACAGGTCCATCCATCGCCCAAGCGCAGACGAAATCAACGATCCGATCACCACCGAATGACGGACGCGGTGGGATACACGTTCGGAGGTCGGAGGGCGACCTTCTGACGAAACCACCAACCCCTAGTGATCCGATGAGTTGGCTACGATCCGGCAAATGGCTGACCAGCGTCAGCGGCGGCGCGATCGCCTTCCCCATCGCGGTGCTGGTACACGAACTCGGGCACTTCGCGGCGTTCGTCGCGTTCCGATTCCCCGATCCGGTCCTGCGGTACGGCTCTGCCAGCTGGTCCGGTTCCGGGGAGTTCGGCAGGCTCGTGCGGGCGGGGGACGTGGAGGCGGCGGCGGCGATCGTTCAACCGTGGCAGGTGGCGGTCGGCGTGGCCGCGGGAGTGATCGTCACCTACCTGACGGTCATCGCCTGCGTGCTTGCGGTCCGCCGTTTCGGCCCAGGCCCGCTCTCAGTGGTTCTCGGAGTCGGGCTCGTGACCCCGCTGCGCTGGCTGGGAGCGATTCCGATCCTGGTCTCGAAGCTCCGCGGTCGGCTGCCGTTCCCATCGAACACGGACGAGGGTTGGTTGGCGGCCCTCACGGGGATCCCCGAGACCCTTCTCCTTCTGCTCGGTCTCACCTGTCTCGTGCTGGGATACTGGTTCCTCGTAACAGCGATTCCCCGAGGCCGGAGGATCCGGATCGTCGTCCCGACGCTGGTGGGCAGCGTGGCCGTGGGTGGTCCTTTATGGGTCCTGTGGCTGGGGCCGCTGATTCTTCCGTGAAGCCACCCCATCCAGACGTCCGAGCGGGTGCGGACGGCCCGAGTGCCATGCAACCGACGCCGTCACTCGAATTCCGAACGGGACAGCCCGGACTGCCTGATGATCGATCTCAGCGTGCCGGTGCGTAACTCGCGGTGATCCGGGATCGGCACAGTGACGGTTCCCGTCTCTTCGAGTTTCTGCATCACGATATGGCTGCCTCGTCGTCGGACCTCGAGGAAGCCGTGAGAAGCAAGAATCCGGCAGACATCGCGACCGGAAAGAACACGCAGCCTACCCAACCGCGACCTCGACCTGGGTCACATAGACTTCGCTGCGCCAGCGTCTTTCGATCTCTTCGGGGGACGCCGTTTCGAGGAAGAGCGTGATTGCTTCCTGGAGATTCGCGCGCGCCTCGGCCACGGAGTCTCCCTGGCTGGCAACATCCACCTCCGGGCATAAAGCTACGTACCCGTTGCCTTCACGTTCGACGATCGCCGTCAAGTGCCTCTTCATCTCAAATCTCCCTTCAAGCTGTCCCGGCTGCAGCGGGTCTTGTAACCCGTCGAAGGTGGGGGGGTTCGCAGATTCCAGCAACCGGACCGCCATGGCCCCAGAGTGCTGTTGCTCTGGATACGGCATTGCCGCACCTTATGCTCTTCGTGACTCGTTGCCGCGATCAAGAAGGAGGAGCGATGCCGATGACTAGCCAGCGAACCGATTTGGGACACGAGCTGGAGGGAGCCCTCGGCGAAGTGCTCGCCCATGTGCGTGGCACCAGACCCCTTCCCTGCCGAATCGTCGACGACCCGGCCCCCGAGCACATCCTGGCGCTGCGCAAGCGGATGAAGCTGAGCCGCCAGAGGTTCGCCGACAGTTTCGGCCTCCATGTACGGGCCGTTCAGGAATGGGAACAGGGACGGCGGGTGCCCGACCGCGCAGCCCGCGTCCTGCTCACGGTCATCGACCGCGAGCCCGAAGCAGTTTTGCGGGCTCTCGGCGGGTGAGTGATTCGCACCAAAGGCCAACCGTGGATCGCCTTGGCTGAGACCGCTGACCGGCCGCGCTTGTCCCCCAAACCGGTTTCCGACATCTTCCCTCGCCATGATCCACGCAACCGACATCCGATCCCCCCGCGCTCGCGGAGCGACCTGCCCCTGTAGGTGCTCGTGTCCATGTTCCGCCTGGATCCGGGTGTGTTGACGCGCTGAGTCCCGAGCTCAAGCCGCTTCCGAGCCGCCCCGGTCAGCCGATCCGGGCGGTTTTTTCGTGCTCCCGATCCGCCGTTCGACCCTGCCCAAACCTCAGAGAGAACCATGATCAGCCCTGTGCTACCGACAATAAATATCCTCTACGAGAATATTGTTTGGATCCCGCCACTCCAGGAGGCCCTCGAGAGCGAAGGCTTCCGCGTCCGCCTCGTGCACGTGAACGAGGGGATCGTCGACCCGTCGGCGCCTCCTCCAGAGGGCATCTGGATGAACCGCATCAGCCCGTCCTCGCACACCCGGGGTCACGTCCACACGGTGGAGCTGGCTCGCCAGCTCCTGTTCTGGCTGGAGTCCCACGGCCGTCGAGTGATCAACGGGCTGGGCGCCTTCGAGCTGGAGATGAGCAAGCTTCGCCAGGACCTCGTCCTGCGGCGACACGGGATCAGGACGCCGCGGACGGTGCTGGCCGTCGGGAAGGAGCATGTGCGCGAAGCGGCCGCAACCTTCGACGGCCCGTTCATCTCCAAGCACGATCAGGGGGGCAAGGGATTGGGCATCCGGCTCTTCCAGGACCCCGGGAAGCTCGAAGAACATCTCGACGACAGGAGCTTCGACGCCGGGCCCGGCGCCCGGGTGATCCTGCAGCAGTACATCCCGGCACCCGAACCATTCATCACGAGGGTGGAGATCGTTGGCAGCCGCTTCGTGTTCGCGATGCGGAGTTCCACGGCCGGGGGGTTCGAACTCTGCCCCTCGGATGCCTGCAATCCGATGCCTCCGAACCGCGAGAGCTTCTGGACGGGTGCGGGCGGCACGGATGCTGCCGACCTCTTCAGCCCCTCGCCGATCGCGGCCGGCGACCCGTTGGTCCAGAGGTACATCCGGCTCTGCATCGAGGAGGGGATCGAGATCGCCGGAATCGAATTCGTGGAGGATGCCCGCGGCAACCGCTACACGTATGACATCAACGGCACAACCAACTACAATCAGGCGTTCGGCGCCCGGATCGGAGTCGATGGCATGCGCACGGTGGCCCGGTATGTACGCAGGGTGGCGATGCCGGACCTTCGGCCGCAGCGCATCGCGTGTTAGCGAGGGATGCCGTAGCCGCAACGCCACAGGAGACGAACGATGGCTGGGAAGATGACGCAGGAGCGGACGAGTTATGCGACGGCCGTCGCATTGGCCACGCTGTCCCTCGCGATACTCACAGGGCTCGCCCACCCACTTGCCGCCCAGGAAGTAATCGAACTCCCGGCCGAAGACCGGCCCCTCGTCGCCGACTTCGAGGACATCTACCGGGTGGGCTCGTTGGATGGGGACGGCTGGGACACCTTCGGCCGCGTCGCGGGGGTCGGCTTCGACGGTGCCGGCAACCTCTACATCCTCGACACCGAGGCGGTGCGGATCAACGTCGTCGACCTGCAAGCCAACCTGTTGCGCCAGTTCATGCGAGAAGGACAAGGCCCCGGAGAGTTTGGAAGCGACACCGCGCCAATGCTGCAGTTCACGGTCATGCGGGATGGGCGCGTGACCGTCTACGACCTGGGACAAATGGGATTCACCCTCTTTGATGCCGACGGCCAATTCGAACGCATGGCCCGGTTTCCAGGTGCGCAGATGAGCGCTGCGATGATTGGCGGCATTCAGGTCTTCCCGGGAATGGATCGAGTCCTCGCGACATCCGAGGTCCGCTATCTGAGAATGACCGCCGATCCGGGCGACGAGTCGTCGGAACCCTCGTTCCGGCATGTCCTGAGCTATGATCTGAGTGGCGACGAGGTCCGCATCGACTCGGTTGCCGCGGGGTGGCGGCCCCCCGGTAATGCGGAGGGATTCAGGCCGGTGCTCAGGGCGGGCGTGCTGCCCAGCGGAGCGTTCGTGTACACCGACTCTTCCACGTATGCGATCAAGTCTGCCGTGCCGGGCGGCCTCGTGACACGGATCCTGACCCGTCCGTTCCAACCCCGCCCGGCGACGGGCCGCATCAGGGCCGCTGAGATCGAGCGGCGCCTGGAAGCACTCGCGCCCGTTCGCGGCGGCAACTCGTTTCAACAGCAAATGAGAGAAATGCGCCGCGGCCAGATCGAGGCGATGGAGTTCTTCGATGAGATCCCCGTAGTCGTCGACCTGACCACGAGTTGGGAAGGCACCATCTGGGTCCTTCACCGGGGCGACGGAAACACGGAGGGCACCCGCATCGACCTCATTTCGTCGGACGGACGCTACCTGGGCACCTTCCCGCCCGGCTCCACCGCGATGCCTTCCGCCTTCGGTCCCGACGGCCTCGTCGCCTTCGTGGAAACGGACGACCTGGATGTGCCCTATGTGGCAGTGAGGCGCCTGCCGGAAGGGATGCGCTGATTCAACCCCACTCACCACCACGCCTCGTTGACGCTTCCCCAATGAACCTGGACACCCTCGGCAACCTCGGCGAGTTCATCGGTGCCGTGGGGGTCGTGGCGTCGCTGCTTCTGGTCGCGCGCCGGATGAGGCTCGGCATCGAGCAGACGCAGCGCCACACGAGGAGCGTACGCGCGGCAACCTTCAACTCGATGGTCGAGAACAGCATCCGCCTGCTCGAGCACGTCTTCCGGGACCCCGAACTGGCCGATTTCCTCGCCCGCGCCGCCGACGACCCGGATCGACTCACGGCCGGGGAGCGGTTGCGCTGGACCTCCTATATGACGGCGATCTTCCGCCACATGGGGAACCTGGTCTACCAGCGGGAGACCGGAGCCATGGAAGAGAAGATGTGGGAGTCCTACCGTCGCTCGTTCAAGGAGCACCTGCTCAGCGAGGGTTGGGTGGCCTGGTACCTCAACCACACCCATCTCTTCGACGAGCGCCTTGCGGACGCGGTGCGCGCCATCCTGGAAGAGCTGGCGAGCGAAGGAGTGCCGCACGCGGTGGAGTGGAAGGAGCGGGGCGCCGAATAGCTGGGGCGGCGATCGCTTCGATTTGCGCACCTCCAACCGACAATCAGCCGGTCGTACGTTCGAGCGTCTCCAGCCAGCGGTACCCGTACGCCGGAATGTACGGCGCTCCGGTCACGTCTTCGGGAAACATGTCGAATCTGTCGACGCGCAGACGATAGTCGTAGTCGTGCGCGGGCTGGAAGCCGACGATCTCGCCCCGGAAGGGCGCGCCGTCCACGACCTTGCAGTATCCGGGATGGCCGTCGCCGCACTCCACCCGGTGGCGGTCGATGGTGATCTCCTCCTCCGTGCCCGCTGCCCTGGTTCTCGAAGTAATCTCGTTCAGCAGGTACCGGCCGTCACGATACCTGTTGGCAACGAGGATATAGTGATCGCCCGCCTCATATTCGAAGCTGGTGATCATGTCGTCGTACAATTCGCCGTCCAGCACCAGGCAGAAGTCGTCACCCTGGATGCAGGTCACCCGCGTCGGAGCCAGCGACAGGGTAGCGGGGGTGGACGGTGCGACGGTCTTCTCCAGTTGCTCCAGCAGACGATAGGCGTACCGGCCGGCATCCTGCGGCGGTTCTCCCCCGCCCCAGGGATCGTACTTGCCGATGCGGAGGCGATAGTCGTAGCCGGGCTCGTAGTCGAATCCTTCGATCCCGTCGTAGAACAACCCGCCGTCAACCACCATGCACGACTGCGGACCCACACCGTAGCACTTGGCCAGCGTGGGCCCCACGGTTACCTCCCGGGTCTCGATGTACTCGGGCCCGAGAAGGTCGCAACCGGCAACGACCAGGGCCGCCAGCCAGAAGAGAGCCAGGCTACGGATGCGCATCGGAGTCATACTTCGTTACAGCTGCTCGCCGTTTTCGGGAAGCGGGTGCCTTCGGCACCGGCCACGACCGGCACCAAGGTAGGGGGGATATTATTCGATGCAGTCTGATACGTTCCCTACCGCGAACACTCAAGGCGCGTAGACCAAACCAGGAGATGACGATGACCGAACCGCCCCTGCTCGGACCACAGCTTGTACCATCGCTACTGGTCAGGGACCTGGACGAGACCATCGCCTTTTACGAGCGACTCGGGTTCACGCGCACCGGCATCTATCCGCGCGCTGGGACACCGATCTGGGGTGAGGTGACCCGTGACGGCATCTCGCTGCAGTTCTACACTGATCCGCCGCGCGGGACACCGGCCGAGCCCGTGTGCAGCGGCACGTTCTACGTGCGAGCCCGCGACGTGATGGCTTTGGCGAGGGAGCTCGAGCAAGCCGTCCGGTTCGCGTGGGGCCCCGAGGTCATGGAATACGGCATGCGGGAATTCGCGATCCAGGACCCGAACGGATACTACCTCGCCTTCACCGAACCGGCGTAGCGGAGTCTCTACAAACGAATGCCGCGCAGGCGCAGGGAGTTGCCGATGACCGAGACCGACGAAAGGCTCATCGCCAGAGCAGCGAGCATCGGTGAGAGCAGGATCCCGAAGACGGGGAAGAGCACGCCCGCCGCCACGGGCACACCGGCAGCGTTGTAGACGAAGGCGAAGAACAGGTTCTGGCGGATGTTGCGCATTGTCCCCTGCGCCAGGACGCGCGCCCGCGCGATGCCTCCGAGGTCGCCCTTCACCAGCGTCACGCCCGCACTTTCGACGGCCGCGTCGGCGCCCGTGCCCATGGCGATGCCCACGTCCGCGCCGGCCAGCGCGGGGGCGTCGTTCACGCCGTCGCCCGCCATGGCCACCGACAGGCCCCTCGCACGGACTTGAGCGACAAGCTCGGCCTTTTCCGCGGGAGAGATCCCGGCCTGCACCTCGTCGATCCCGAGTTCGCGGGCCACGGCTTCGGCGGTTCGGGGGCTGTCGCCCGTCGCCATGACGATCTCGATGCCTGCGGCGCGCAGGCGGCGGATCGCGCTCGGCGTGGTCTCCTTGATGCGATCGGCGACGGCGACGATCCCGCGGAGCACGCCATCCACGGCCAGAAGCATCGCCGTCTTGCCCTCGCCCTGCAGTTCGGCCAGCCGGGGACCGGCCACCCAAACGTCGACACCGTGCGCGTCGATCAGCGCCGCGTTGCCGAGTACGACCACAGACCCTCCGACGCGGCCCGTCACGCCCCCGCCGGTGACCGCCTCGAAGTCCGCCACCTTGAGGGGCTCGACGCCCCGCTTTGCCGCACCCCGGAGAATGGCTTCGCCCAGCGGGTGCTCCGAGTCGCGCTCGACCGCGGCGGCGAACGCGAGCACCTCGTCCTCGGACGTGTCGCCGAACGCCATCACATCCGTCAGGGCTGGGCGGCCCTCGGTCAGCGTACCCGTCTTGTCGACGATCAGGACATCGACCCCCGCGAGCCGTTCCAGCGCCTCGGCGTCGCGGAGCAGCACCCCGACCTGGGCGCCCCGCGCCGTCGCCACCATGATCGACACCGGCGTGGCGAGACCGAGCGCGCAGGGACACGCGATGATGAGGACGCTGACGGCGGCCACCACGGCATGGCCGAGCGCCGGCTCGGGACCGAGAATCAGCCAGGCAACGACCGAGAGCGCGGCGATCACGACTACGGCCGGCACGAAGTAGGAGGAAACCCGGTCGGCGAGCGCCTGGATCGGCGCTCGCGAGCGTTGCGCCTCGGCAACCATGGCGACGATTCGGGACAGGACGGTGTCGCCGCCCACGGCCTCCGCCTCCATCACGAACGAGCCCGTCCTGTTCAGCGTGCCGCCCGTGACCGGATCGCCCCCGACCTTCTCGACCGGCACCGGTTCGCCCGTGATCATGCTCTCGTCGACCGAGGAGCGACCTTCGACGACGGCGCCGTCGACCGGTACCGCCTCGCCGGGACGCACCCGCAGCCGGTCCCCCACCACCACAGCGTCGAGCGGGACATCCTCGTCGCCCGCATCCGTCACCCGCCGCACGGTCTTCGGCGAAAGGTCCATGAGCGCCCGGATCGCGTCGCCCGTCCGGTCGCGGGCGGTCAGCTCCAGCACCTGTCCGACGAGGACGAGAATCAGGATTACGGCCGCCGCCTCGAAGTACAGCGGCGGGTAGCGTCCCTCCGCCAGCGCCTCCGGGAAGATGCCGGGCGCCAGCAGCGAGACGACGCTGAACGCATAGGCGGCGCCGGTCCCGATCGCGATGAGCGTCCACATGTTGAGATGGCCGGTGACGATGGATCGCCAGCCCAGTCTGAAGAAGGGTTGCGCGACCCAGGCGACAACCGGCGTGGCCAGCACGAACTGGAGCCAGCGGACCGCGGCCGCCCCGAGCCACGTGTCCCACGGCAGACCCAGCATGCCGCCCATCTCGAGCGCGAGGACCGCCAGCGCCAGTGGTGCGCCGATCCAGAGCCTGCGCCGGAAATCGACGAGCTCCGGGTTCGGCCCGGCGGCCGGCTCGGGCATCACCGGTTCGAGCGCCATGCCGCAGATCGGGCATGAACCAGGCCCGGCCTGCGTGATTTCGGGGTGCATCGGGCAGGTGTAGATCGTGCCGCCCGGCTGGGATTCCGCCATTCGCCAATCCTCCTGTGCAGCCCCGACGTGCCTCCTCCAACACGAGGGACGGTTGAACTCGTCGGCGCCGGTTGACTGTTCCTTGCCTGGCATCCTAATCTTTCCAGTAACTGGAGAGTCAAGGGGCCCTGTGATGGAAGCTTGGGCTCTGTGATGGAGGCTTGGGGCTCTGCGATGAAGATTTCCGCCGCTGCGAAGGCTGCTGGATTGCCGGTGAAGACGGTCCGGTACTATGCGGACATCGGGCTGGTATCGGCGCCGCTGCGAACCGGAGCTGGATACAGGACCTACGACGACCGCTCGGTGTTGAAACTCGTGTTCGTCCGCCGGGCGAGGGAGTTCGGGTTCTCCATTGCCGAGTGCAGGGAGCTGCTCGGCCTCTACGAAGATCGAAACCGCTCGAGCGCCGACGTCAAGCGCATTGCGGCGGCGCGGCTCGCGGAGGTCGCGGAGAAACGGCGGGAACTGCAGTCTCTGCACGACGAGCTCACCCATCTCGTCGGCGCCTGCAAGGGCGATCACCGGCCGGATTGTCCGATCATCGACAGCCTCGGCAACCGACACACGGATCTGTGACCGCTACTCTGCTCCCGGGCCCCGGGTCCTCGCGCCCCGGCAGGAGACAGCCATGAAGCGTTCACGCCCCGAGTTGCGCGCAAGACTGATTCTGGCTTTCGCGGTGATCCTCGCCGCCGCCGCGTGCGGACAGGACCAGCCGGAGCCGATCACCGTCGTGTCGTGGGGTGGTTCCTACGGGCGTGCCGTCGAGGAGGCCACCATCGTCCCCTTCACCGAGGCGACCGGCATCCCCGTCAACCTCGGGGCGTACAACGGCGGGCTCGCCGAAATCCGCGCCCAGGTGGACATCGGCAACATCCAGTGGGACGTCGTCAGCCTGGAGATCGCCGACGCGGTGCAGGCGTGCGACGAAGGGCTGCTCGAGCCGATCGACATCGACGCATTGCCTCCCGGTTACGATGGCACGCCGGCAGCCGAGGACTTCGTTGCCGAGACGCAGACTGTCTGCGGCGCCCCCTTCCTATACGCGTCCACGGTGATCGTCTACAACGAGGAGACTATCCCGGGCGAGAAGCCCGCGAGCATGGCCGACTTCTTCGATCTGGAGAGGTTTCCGGGCCGGCGCGGGATGCGGCGTCTTGCGCAGGCGAATCTGGAGTTTGCGCTGCTTGCCGACGGCGTGCCCCGCGACCAGGTCTATCCGACTCTGAGCACGCCCGAAGGGCTCGACCGCGCTTTCCGCAAGCTCGATACGATCAAGGACCAGGTGATCTGGTGGGAGGCCGGCGCCCAGCCGCCGCAGATGCTGGCCGACGGCGAAGTGGTGATGAGCACCGCGTACAACGGGCGCATCTTCAACGCGCAGGTCCTGGAGGGCCAGCCGTTCGTGATCATCTGGGATGGCCAGCTGCTCGCCTTCGGCCAGATCGGGATCGTCCGGGGCACACCGAGGCTCGAAGCGGCGCTGCGCTACGTGGGCCTCGCGACCAGCGCCGAGTCGCTCGCGCGGATCAGCCGCCGAATCTCCTACTCACCCACCCGCAAGTCCGGCATGCCATTGGTGACGACCCACTTGGCCACCGGTGTCGAGATGGAGCCGCACATGCCGGCGAGCCCCGCCAATGCCGCGCGCGCCCTGCGCTACGACTGGGCCTTCTGGGTCGACCATCAGGACGAACTGAACGAACGCTTCAGCACCTGGCTGGCGCGTTAGGGGACGCCAGCACCTCCCACTCCACGCCATCAAACTCGTGGACGAAGTCGGCGCCGTACGCCGAGGACGGTGTCTGGTATCCGGCCTTGAAGTCGCCGTCCAGCACGCGCACCCCCATAGCCACCAGGGTCTTCGCGGTGAATCCGTAAGGATCGGGAACGCGCATGCGGGCGGCGGCGCGACGGCCCCGGGCATCCTCGATCTCCGCGACTAGGATCCCCTCGCTGGTCCTGCGTTGCGCGTCGCTCGGTCCCTCGGGTCCACGGTCGATCCAGCTGCGCAGCAGGGCCTGGGCCGTACGCCCGGCCAGCAGCCAGCCGAACCACCGGCTCAACCGCATGAGCTGCGGGAGTCTTCTCCCGGCGCGATAGTAGGTCTCGATGTTCTCGATGCCGGTCGACCACCAGGCCGTCGAGACATCCGCCAAGGGTGTCACGAGAGCTGCGGCCGGCCCGCGCCCGAAGTCGAACGCGTGCCGCAGGCTGCCTGCGGCGACCCGCGTGATGACGCCGCCTTGCCGGATGCGAATCGCGTTTACGCCCTCCAGCGCCGTCTTCATCGTGCCGCGCGAGGCTCCGGAACGGACGAACAGGCCCAGCCGCAGGATGCGCGCGTCGGGATGCCGTGCGGCCAGATCGGCGATCAGGCAGTCGCTCGGCACGACGTCGAAGCCGGCCGCAGGCAGCGCCATGACCCCTGCCTCTCGCGCCTCCGCATCCCGGGCCGCAAGCGCCTCGCAGACGCTGATCTCGCCGGTAATGTCGACGTAGTGCGTACCGGTCCGGACGCAGGCGTCGAACATCGGCAGCGCGGTGCGGGAGAAGGGGCCGGCGCAGTGCAGCACCACGTCGATGTCCCGCAGGGCCGTGGCGATCCTCGCCGGCTCGTCCAGGCCGAACGCGTGGGTCTCGAGCGGCGAGCCCCGGGACTCCCCGTCCACCGCGGCGCTCAAGGAATCGGCCAGAACTCCGAGCTTTTCCGCATCGCGGCCAGCAAGCACGGGCCGCACGCCGGCTTCGACCGCTTCCGCCGCGACCAGCCGGCCCGTGTACCCGGTCGCGCCGTAGATCATCATCTATCGCTTCTCTACCAGCCGTCCCGCCAGGTACTTGTGGATGACGCTCGACAACAGCGTCTGATAGGGAATGCCCTCCTCGCGCGCCCTCGCGTGGGCTCGGGAGAAGTCGAGTTCCGTTACCCGCAGGTTGACCCTTCGGGTCTTCTTGAAGGTACTGCGGGCCGCTTGAGGCGCGATTTGCATCTCACGATCCGCCCTCGGAGCGGGCCTCAATTCACCTCGTTCGAATGCCTCCAGGATCTCCCGCTCTTCGGTGTTCAACTGGTCACTCACGATCATCGCCTCTTCCGGTAGTGTCTCGTCGCCTTTCGACTGGGGATGATGGTCTTCAAGAAACGCGTGCCGTCCGCACTGGTAACGAACGGTACCAGGTAGAGATACTCCTCAACGTCGACGACGTAGATCATCTGGCCCCGGTACCGGTCCTGATTTGGATGCTCCAGGACATCCACCAAACCGCCCTGCTCGATGGCGGAAACGATGCGTTCGAACGAGATGCCTCGTTGCTCGACGAGTCGCTCGTTCTTCTCCACGTTCCAATCGAAGTCGGGAGGCATGATCCAATCAACATCCAACGTGTGCATGTTGTCAACACTTGTGACACCCGGTCGCACCGTAGATCATCAGCTTCCGTTCCATTCGCTCAAGCTTCCACGCTTCCGGGTTCGCGTCTACTTTTGGCTGGCCAACGGCCGCGAATCGAGGCGGCCGGAGAACGCTCCACGGGAGGGATCGGGTTGCTGGAAATGAAGCCTGCACGGGTCAAGCCCACCATCAACATCGGTGTCGTCAATCAGGTTGACGCCCGCGTCGGCACGATCCAGAACGTCGGCGACGTCGAAGGGTCACACAAGCTCGTTCGACTCAGGGTCGATTTCGGCGACCACAAGCGGACGATCCTGGCGGGAATGAAACAGGAGCGCGAGGATCCGACCGAAATCGAAGGCCGGCAGGCGCTGTTCATCGTCAACCTGGAGCCGAGGAAGATGATGGGGGAAGTCTCGGAGGGAATGCTCTTCGACGTCGGCTACGAGGATGGCCTCCGGCCGGCGCTGCTGACCCCGGAGCACCCGGTCCCGAACGGCACCCGCGGGGGGTAAAGTCAATCGCCTTCAGGCGCCGGACATCACCCGGATGTCGGGACACCGCAGGAGCGACTCGCCCGCCGTAACCAGGGTGTGCCCGTGCGCCACGGCGGTGGCCGCGATGAAGCGATCGGCGGGATCGTCATGACCGAGACGGACGGTGCGGCTGCCCAGCGCGATGTCGAACGTCACGGGGAGTTCGCGCAAGGGGCGGACGGTCAGGGCGGTACGGATCCAGCTCCAGGGATCGGGGCGGAGCAGCACGCGTTCCTTATCGGCCAGCACCAGCGCTTCCCAGATGCTCACGGACGAGAGCGCCAGGGTGTTCGCCGGGTCGATCAGCTCGTTGCGCGCCCGGCCGCAGAGCCGATCAGGCTCCAGCAGGCTCCAGAGCCAGATGTGGGTGTCGAGAAGCAGATTCACGGCTTGTCGACACCGTTCGGCCCGTCGATGTCCGGGCGGAGCGCGGCCCAGTCGGAGGGGTCGATCGCCGGGGACACGATGTCGCCCACGATCTCGCCCAGGTCGCTCATGGCCCCCATCCATTCTCCGCTGTCGGGTTCCACGCCAAGGCCCGTGTCGGGAGCTGGCCCGACCGCCCCGACCACGGTGGGCCGGACGTCGGACGCGGTGGTCGCAACCGTCGAATCCGCGCGGTATCGGGCAGCCATCCGGGCCCGTTCGCGCACCAGGCCGAGCGCAGGTCTCGGGGCTGCGGAGCGCTCGAGCAGATAGCGCAGTTCCCCCTCGAGCGAGCGATGATTGGCCCTGGCCCGTGCCTTTAACGCGGCGATCACATCGTCGTCCACGTTGCGGATGGTGAGTACGCCCATGCGTCCCCTGCGTGCATTGGCCATGTTGCCGGCATCGTCAGCGTACCTCGTGCCGGCGTCGTTAGTCTGTCTGTGACAGCGTAACGTAATGGATTCGCCTGCAATATGCCAGCATCCTGCCCCTTGCATCCTGCGCCGCAAGAGCAGTAGGGTTCGCCATGGCCAGGAATCGCCAAGTTGACGAATCGCTTCGCGACTGAACGCGCTGGCGACGGAACAAGCAAAGGGAGACCCGCCGGGCATGATGAAGACACCAGTTCGCATAGCTGCGATCGCCGTCTCGGGATCGCTGCTGTGCGTCACGCCGCTTATGGCACAGCACAGAAGCGTCCCGCCCCCCGCAGCCTACGCGATCGAGGGCGTGACGGTCGTCGGACCCGGCCTTCAGGAAGAGCCGGGCGTCACGGTCATCGTCCGAGGAGGGCTTATCGAGGCGATGGGCGCCGGACTCGAGATTCCCGCGGACGCGGAGCGGCTGGAGGGAGACTCTCTCTATCTCTACCCGGGGCTCGTCGACGCCGATGGCGTGAGCGAGTTCGAGTTTCCCGAGGATCCGGAGGATGGACCCCCGTCCTGGGCGCCCACGCGCATCGCTCAGCGCGTAACCCCGTACCGGCGCGTTGCGGACCACGTCACGGCGACCGGAGGCGCGCAGGGCGAGCAGCGAAGGCGCGGGATCGTCGCCGCGGCGGTGCACGCCGGCGACGGAATCGCCCCGGGGCGGAGCGCGGTCCTGTTGAATCGGGTCGACGCCGAGACCTCGCGCGAGTTGATCGCCCGCGCCGATGCCGGGCTTTCGATGAGCCTCCAGACGGCGCAGGGCGTGTACCCCTCGACGCTCCTGGGCGTGATGGCGACGATCCGGCAGGCGTTCCTGGACGCCGAGCGCCAGGCCACCCTCGAGAGCGCCTTCGCGGATGGCCGCGCCGGCATGACGATGCCCGCCTGGGATCCGGACTACGAGGTGCTGCGCGATGTGGCAGCGGGCGAGACGCCCGTGTTTTTCCGCGCGGCGGATTCGGAGGACATCCGCCGGGTGCTCGGGCTCGCGGACGAGATCGGCTTCCGGCCGATCATCGTGGGGGGCGACGAGGCGTGGATGGTCGCGGATGAACTCGCCGACCGAGGCGTCCCCGTCCTCATCGATACGGACTTTCGCGAACCCGATGAATGGGATCCGGAGAGCGAGGAGGAGCTCGAACCCGCGGCCTTCCGCGAGAAGCGCGAGCTTGAGGCGCTGTACGGCAACGCCGCCGCGCTCGAGGCCGCAGGCGTGCAGTTCGCGCTGACCAGCGGAGAGGGCGACGCGAATCTCATCGAGGGGGCCCGCAAGGCCGTTGAGTACGGGCTGTCCCGGAACACGGCCGTCGCGGCGATGACCACCGCTCCCGCCGAGATCCTGGGTGTGAGGTCGCTCATCCAGGTCGGCGAGGGCCGGCCTGCGACCTTCCTTCTGGCGACCGGTCCGCTGCTCGAGGAGGGAAGCGAGATCGCCTACACCTTCGTCGAGGGCAGCTACGAGGTCGGGCCCGGATCGGGCGCCGGGGGCGGCGAGGCTCCCACGGTCAACGTGTCGGGCTCCTGGGAAGTTGAGGTGAACGCGCAGGGGATGACCGTCCCCATGGAGATGGAGCTCGAGCAGGAAGGAAGCGAGTTCTCGGGCACCGCGGCCGCGGACATGTTCGGTGACGCCGAGGTGCGCGGCGGACGGGTTTCGGGCAACGAAGTCACGTTCCGCCTGGTCGTCGCGGCGGGCGGCCAGTCGATGGAGCTGTCGTTCGAGGCCGATGTCGAGGGCGATCGCATGAGCGGTTCAGGATCGAGTCCGATGGGAGATTTCCAGATGACGGCCCGACGGGCTCCGGGAGGTGCGCGATGAGCATTCGGCACACGATGAATATTCGGCACTCGATGACCATTCGGCACGCGATGACTATTTGCAAGATGGCACGCGCGGCCCTGGTTGCGGCGATCGGCCTCTGCTCGGGGACTCCGGCTGCGGCGCAGGAGTGGGATGTGCAGCTCCCCGCCGACGCGGGCAGCTACCCGACGGGCGATCTGTTCATCAGCAATCTCGACGCACTACACACGGCGGCTGGCCCCGTGCTCGAGGGTGTCTCGATCCTGGTCCGGGACGGGATCATCGAGGGCATCGGGGCCGACCTCACGGCGCCCGAAGGCGTGCGCGTGATCGACGGGACGGGTCTCACCGCGATGCCGGGCATCGTGGACGAGCACTCGCACACCGCGCTGGTCGCCGGCAACGAGGGCACCGCTCCCGTCGTACCCGAGGTGCAGGTCCTGGACGCGCTCACGACCGAGGACTTCGGGATCTACCGCGCGCTGTCGGGCGGCGTGACGACCGCCCGCATCATGCACGGCAGTTCGAACCCGATCGGCGGCCAGAGCGCCGTGATCAAGATGCGCTGGGGGATGGACGCGACGGAGCAGTTGCTGCTCCCCGGAGCGCCCAGGTTCGTGAAGTTCGCGCTCGGAGAAAACGTGACCAGAAAGGCTGCTCCCCCAGGCGCCAATTCCCGGTTTCCGATGAGCCGCCCGGGCGTCGAGGCGATCTACGTCGAGGCGTTCACCGCCGCGCAGGCCTACCGGGCGGAGTGGGATCGCTTCCGCGAGAACCCGGGCGCGTTCCCCGTTCCCCCGCGCCGGGACCTCCGCCTCGAAGCGCTGGTCGACATCATGGAGGGACGCATCCGCATCCACGCCCACTCGTACCGCGGGGATGAGATCCTCATGCTCATCCGCGTGGCGGAACGATTCGGGTTCAGGATCGACGTGTTCACTCACGTCATGGAGGGATACCGGGTCGCGACCGAGATGGCGGAGCACGGGGCCGCCGGCTCGACCTTCTCCGACTGGTGGCAGTACAAGCTCGAGGCGTACGAGTCGATTCCGCACAACGCCGCGATCATGCACCAGCACGGAGTGCTCACCGCGATCAACTCCGACATCCCCTCGCTCCAACCCTTCATGCACCGGGAGATCGTGAAGCCGGTGAAGTACGGGGGCGTGAGCGAGCTGGAAGCGCTCCAGATGCTGACGCTCTTTCCCGCGCAGATGATGTACCTGGACGACCGGGTCGGAAGCCTGGAGGAAGGCAAGGAAGGCGATGTCGTGCTGCTCGACGGATCGCCCTTCGACTCGTTCAGCCGCGTCGAGAAGACCATCGTGGACGGCATCGTCTACTACGATGTGGATGACGAGGAGAGGACGCGGGGCGAGCCGGTGCGAGCGGTCACGGATCTCGTTGCGGCGCCGGCCACGCCGCGGACTTCGACCCCCGGTGACGGCCCGGACGCCGGCGATGGCCCGGACTCGGGAGCCGGGATCGCGCCCGGTGCAAACGGTGCGAACGGAGAGACGCCGCCAACATCGCCTGCCGCCCAGGAAGCCGCCACGGCCCTCGTGGGCGGCACGGTTCACACGGTGTCGGGCGGGACGATTCCCGACGGGGTGGTGCTCATCCGGGGCGGGACCATCGAGGCCGTGGGAACGCGGTCCGAGGTGCAGATTCCCGCCGATGCCGCGCGCGTGGAGGTGGCCGGGCGGCACATCTATCCGGGCATGGTCGACCCGTTCACCACGCTCGGCCTCTTCGAGTTCGGCGCGGTCGGCCAGGCGACCGACATCGCCGAGCTCGGGGACTACAACCCGCACATCCGCGCGCTCGGAGCCGTGAACCCCTACTACCCCAGCCTGAACGTGGCGCGGGCCAACGGCATCACCACGGTTCAGACCGCCCAGGGCGGCGGCGTGGTTCGGGGTACGGGATCGGTCATCCAGCTCAACGACGGAGACACGTTCGAGAAGGTGGCCGTGGCTCCTGAGGCGTCCCTTATCGTCGATCTGCCGTCGGGTCCCGAGGGCGACGACGACGAGGAGCCGGGGCTCGACGCCAGCGCCATGGAGGACCTCGTCGACCTGTTCGAGCGCGCCGTCGCCTACGGCGCGAACCCATCGACCTCCGACGACCCGACCGCGCCCTTCGAGGCGAACAACTGGGGCGGCGAGGCCGTCCTGCTCGACGCGCTTCAGCCGGCGCTCCGCGGCGAGGTGCCGGTCTTCTTCTCGGTGGACACGGCCTGGGAGATCCGCACCCTGTTCGTCTTCCTGGACGCCTTTCCGACGATCGACCCCGTCGTGCTGGGCGGCCGCGAGGCCTATCGCGTGGCCTCCGGGCTGGCCGCGCGCGACATCCCCGTGATCCTGACGGGCACTCTCCAGGCGCCCGCCGACCGGGACGTCGCCGTCACGTCAGGCTACCGCAACGCCGGGCTTCTGCACCAGGCGGGCGTCACGGTCTCGTTCTCGACGGCGAGCGATGCGGACGTCCGCAACCTCCCCTATCACGCGGCGCTTTCGGTAGGCTTCGGGCTCCCGGAAGATGCCGCGCTGCGCGGGGTGACCCTGGGCCCGGCGGAGGCGCTGGGCCTCGAAGACCTCATGGGGAGCATCGAACCCGGCAAGCGGGCGGATCTGCTGGTAACGGACGGATCCCCGCTGCAGTCGCTCACGCGGATCGAGCGCATGTGGGTCGGAGGACTCGAGGTGGACCCCCGCGCGAACAAGCACGACCGCCTGTGGGAGGCGTTCCGGGGTCGGTAAGCCGACGGCCCGGGGGGTGTCACGATCCACCGGGCGCGCTCGCCCGGATCCGTGCCCCCGGGCCGACTTCGTCTACCCGCCATCCTCCTGCGTCACCGCCCCTGTCCGGTACTTGTCGAACCACGCCTTGATGTAGAGCTGCGTCATGATCCGGTGCGACACGGAGCGTGAGCCGTGGTACTCGTCCGGAATCTTGACGTGCATCGTCTCCTGGCCGAGCACCTTCAGCGCGCGGTAGAACTCTTCGGCCTGCGGCATCGGGGTGCGCAGGTCCTCGACGCCCGAGAGGAGCATCGTCGGCGTGGTGACGTTGCCGACGTAGTGCAGCGGTGACCGCTCGGCATACTCCACCGGGTCGTCCCACGGATAGGAGCGGAAGCGGCGGTACCAGCCCGACCCGTCGGTCGTCCCCACGAAGGAGTGCCAGTTGATGACCGGCCGCTGCGACACCGCGGCCCGGAAGCGGTCGGTGTGTCCCACGGTCCAGGCGGTGAGGACGCCGCCGCCGCTGCTCCCCGTGACGAACATGTTGTCCTCGTCGATGAAGCCGCGGTCGATGGCGGCGTCCACGCCGGCCATGAGGTCGTGGAAATCGTTGCCGGGATACAGGTAGTTGATGCCGTTCACGAAGTCCTGGCCGTATCCGGTGCTCCCGCGCGGGTTCGTCCACAACACCGCATAGCCGTCCGCCGCGAAGTTCTGCCAGTTCCAGTTCCACCGCACGGTGTACATCGACACCGGCCCGCCGTGGATCCACAGCAGCAGCGGGTACTCGCGCCCCGGATCGAAGTTGGCCGGCTTCATGAGCCAGCCCTGCACCGGCCAGCCGTCGACGGACTCGGTCCAGATCTCCTCGACGTCGCCGAGCGTGATGCCGGCGAGCACGTCCTCGTTGTAGTCGACCAGGGTCTCGAGTTCATCCGCGTCGTCGAGGCCGAATGTGACCAAATAGTTCGGGCGGTAGAAGGTCGAGTTGATGGCGGCCGCGCGCCCGTTGTTCGCGATCGAGACGCCGGAGATGTAGTGGACACCGTCCGTGACCTTCTCGATGTCACCGCTCGTGGACACGAAGTGGAGGTTGGACGAGCCCTCCTCGCCCAGCGTGTAGTAGAGGCCGGACCCGTCCGGCGCCCAGGTGACGCCGCTCGGGGAGTTCTTGAGGTTGCCGGCGAGCATCCGGCTGCCCGAGCCGTCCGCATCCATCAGATAGAGGTGCGACAGGTTGCTGTAGTTCTCGTTCTCGTCGTAGCCGGTGTACGCGATCATGCGCCCGTCGGGCGACGGGATGGGGCCGTTGTCGGGGCCGAGGCGGTCCGTCAGCGTGGTGATCTCGAGGGTCGCGAGATCGATGGCGTGAACCTCGGAGTTGCCGCGCTCATATCCCTCCTCGGGGATGAGGTCGCCGCTGAAGTAGAGCTTCGTGCCGTCCGGCGCCCAGCGCGGGTTGCCGTGCGAGGTGTCGCCGAAGGTGATCTGGCGCGGGGTGCCGCCCAGGTCCGCATCGACGATGAAGATCTGCGTGTTGCCCCTGCGCGTATACCCGGTCCCGTCGCGCTGCCAGGCGATGCGGTCCTCCACCACCGCCGGCGCGGCCAGGTTCGCGCCCGGTGGGAAGCTGGGCATCGTGATGGGCAGCGGCGATCCGGTCTCCGGGATGAAGCTCGTAAACGAGATCTGCGCCCCGTCGGGCGACCAGCGGATGCCGCCGGGGGCCCGGTCGAGGTTGGTGAGCTGCTTGGTCTCGCGCGTGTCGAGCCACATGACGTGGATCTGGTTCGTCCCGCTCTTGTCGGACAGGAAGGCGATGCGCGTGCCGTCCGGCGACCAGATCGGCGACGACACCTCGAAGCTGCCGGTCTCGAGCTCGCTGATCCGCCGGGTGGACAGATCCATGATCATCAGCTCGCTCTTGTTGCGGTCGTTCATCTTGTCCACGCTCCCGCGCGTGAACAGGATGTAGTTGCCGTCCGGCGAGATGCTCGGGCTGCCGACCGACTCCATCTCCATGTAGGTGTCCATGTCCAGGAGGCCGCTGGGCTGCTGCGCGGCGGACGAGGCGGGCGGAGCGAGGGTGATCGCGAGGGCGAGAAGCGCCGGGGCGGTGCGGAAGTGGCGGCGGGTGGTCATGCGGGTCTCCTTGGGGTGGTGCGAGTCGCGCGCGGCTTCAGGTAACCAGCATAGCGCCTGGGGTGCCGCTGCGCCCTACCCTCCCCCGAACAGCACGCTCATCCCCTGCTCGAAGACGATGTCGCGCGGGATTCCCGCCGAATCCAGCCGGTCGAGATCGGCCTGCAGCTCGGCGGGCACGAATCCCCTCTCGTCCATGAGCTGCGCCACTCCGTCGTAGTCGCCGTCCCCCTGGAGCGTGAGGATCAACTCGCTCAGGCCGCTCACCGCCTCGCGCATCGCCGCAAAGTCGACGCGGTATTTCCCGGTGTCCTCTTCGCGCGTGAAGGCGCCCTGCTCCAGGAAGTAGTTGAAGCGCACCATGTTGGCTCGGCCGTGGGCGCTCGCGGCGCCGAAGCGGACCGAGCGGAAGATCCCCGCCAGGAAGGTCACGTAGTGGTGCTCGACGGAGGGCTCCGTGATCTCGCCCCGCTCGAGGAGTTCGGTCACCATGTGCAGGCCGACCACATCGGCCTTCCCTTCCTCCATCGGCGAGGCGTGCTCGAGCAGGGCCTCCCGCACCGTCCCCTTCCCCGTGATGATGTTCTTGATGCCGAGGCCGTGCGCCACCTCGTGGAACATCGTATTGCCGAAGAAGGCGTCGAAGACGACGTACTCCTGCTGGTCCTCGACGATCAGCTCGCGCGTGATCGGCACCATGATCTCATCGAACTTGGCCTGCATCGCGTTCTTGAGCTGGAGCCGGCGGGTGCCCTTGGCGAGCTGCACCTCCTCATCGTTCGGGAGGTTGATCGCGATCGTCTTGGCTCCGGCGTTGGCGTCTCCGGCGTAGTAGACGGCGTCGTACGCGTTCAGATCCGAGTCCGTCCCCGGCGCCTCGGCCTTGTACCGGTCGGCGACCGGCAGGCTCTCCTGCAGGCTGGGGAGAAGCGCGGCGAAGCGCTCGAGCCTCTCGCTCCACTCCAGGTCCTTGATGAGGACGAAGCCCTCGTGGGCGGCCTTGGCGCCGAAGAGCAGGTCCTCGTAGGTCTCGATCGGCCCGATCACGACCTCGATCGGGTTCTCCTTCATGTCCAGCCACGCCATGTCGCTCGGCTGGTAGTCGTCGGATTCGAGGGCGTCGGCGCGCAGGCGCAGGTACGTCGCCAGGCCGGGGTCGCTCGCAAGCTCGGCCGCCTCCCGCAGCTTCGCCGCGGCGGACGCGTGTTGCTCCGCAAAGGCCTCGTGATACGGAACCGCGACCAACGCACCGTCCCCGTCCCGCCGCACGAGCGTGTAGAGCGAGCGAAGCGCGTCGTTGTCCGCGGCTGCGGCGTCGAACTCGTCCGCCGTCATGTCGGCGGGATAGAAGTTCGCGCCCGCCGGCTTGGCGCCGACCCCGGCGATGAAGGGATCGTCGGCGCGCAGCCGGTCCCAGGGCCCGTAGTTGATCTCGATGTAGCGGCGCGCAGCCTGGTCGCCCTGCGCCAGCGCGAGCGCCTCCTCCCTGTCGCCGTACGCCTGCATCCAGAAGACGTTGTCCATGGGCCGGGACGCCTCGATCAGCAGACGCACGACCTCCCGGTCGTTCTCCGACAGGTGGGAGAGGTCGGCTTCCAGCCGGAACACCGCGTATCCGTGCACGAGATCCTGTATGTTCGTCCCGCCATCTTGTATGCTATCCTGTATGATACCTGTATTATCCTGTGTGTTTCGGACCTCATCGCCCGGGGCGGCGCAGGCGGCGAGCGAGGAGAGGAGGACGGCTGCGGCCGGGAAGCGGAGAGATTGCGAGGCGGTGGTCATCGGCATGCTCCTGGCGACGGAAGACCTGATAGAGAGATGAAGAATAGGAACAGAGAAGCGAGTCTGTCACGGTCTCGGCGAACCCCCCATCTTCTTTCCTTGCAAACTGAACGGTCATCGCACAGATTTCAATAATGATGATCGCCAGAGAGGATCACCTGACGCGCGTACGGCTGTTGCTGCGCGAATTCCCGGTCGTCGCCTTGCTGGGGGCACGCCAGGTGGGCAAGACCACCCTGGCGCGGCAACTGGCCGAGGCCCATCACGATCCCGTCTCCTGGTTCGATCTCGAGGATCCCGCCGACCTTGCGCGGCTCGCGGATCCCGGGCTGGAGCTGCGACCACTTCAGGGGCTCGTGGTCCTCGACGAGATCCACCGACTTCCCGGCGTCTTCGAACTCCTGCGCGTTCTCGTCGATCGTCCGGGTCCGCCAGCCCGCTTTCTGGTGCTCGGAAGCGCATCGCCGGAACTGCTGCGCCAGACATCGGAGTCGCTTGCAGGCCGCGTCGCCTTCCACGAACTCGACGGCTTCAATCTGACCGAGGTCGACGATCTGCAGAACCTCTGGCTGCGGGGCGGCTTTCCGCGCTCCTATCTCGCGCAGTCGGAGGCTGCAAGCCGCCGGTGGCGGGACGCCTTCGTTCGCACCCTGCTCTCCCGCGATCTGCCGGGGCTCGGAAACACCATTCCATCGCCGACGCTCAGCCGTTTCTGGACGATGCTTGCGCACTGGCACGGGCAGATCTGGAACGGCGCCGAGTTTGGACGCGCCTTCGGGGTCGCCCACACCACCGTGCGTCGTTACCTGGATCTCCTGACCTCCGTCTTCGTCGTCCGCCAACTCCAGCCCTGGTTCGAGAACATCAGCAAGCGACAGGTTCGTTCGCCCAAGGTCTACATCGCGGACTCCGGCGTCCTCCACGCCCTGCTCGGCCTCACCAGCCGGACAGATGTCGTCTCGCACCCGAAAGTCGGGGCTTCCTGGGAGGGGTTTGTCATTCAACAGATCGCTCACCTCCTGGGCGCGCCTCCCGATCGATGCTTCCACTGGTCCACGCACGCGGGCGCGGAGCTCGATCTTCTGGTGATCGACGGCGCACGCCGGCACGGCTTCGAGATCAAGCGCTCCGAGGCTCCGCGGCTCACCCGGTCCATGCGGTCTGCGATGGAAACGCTCAACCTGGGCCGTCTCGACGTGATCCACGCCGGCACGTCCCGCTATCGGCTGGCCAGTCGGATCGAGGCCGTGCCCGCGGCCGGACTCGCCGAGATGTTGCTGCCGCACGGCTCGCCTCGCGAATAGCATGACCAGGACGATCCCGCGGCGAATCGCCATCATCGGCGGAGGCGTATCGGGCCTCGCGGCCGCGTGGGCCCTCGACCGCCACCCGGACCGGTTCGACTTCCGGCTGTATGAGGCCCGGGACCGGATCGGCGGCAATGCGGTCACCGCGGACATGCCCCAGCGCGACGGCAGCTCCATTCCCTTCGACATCTCCGTCACCGCCTGCATACCGTCGGTATACCGGCACATCATGCTGCTGATGGAGGAGTACGGCATCGAGCTGATCGACACCCGATTCAGCTACAGCGTGAAATACCGGGGCGGCATCTACGCCCACGATTTCGACTCCGACATCAGGGAGCAGCTGCAACCCGAGATTGCCAGGTTTCAGCGAATCCTCAGGTGGCTGCACCGGTTCGGCTGGCTGACCCGGTCCCGGTCGAAGTTCCTGAACGCCCTCAATCCCTTCAACTACGTTAACATGGGGACGATCCTGAACCTGGCCGGGTTCTCCGGAGACTTCAGGTACAAGGTGCTGAAGCCGATGTTCGTCAACTTCCTGATGGCGACGAACGTGTTCGACATGCCCGCGGCGCTCTTTTCCCGGTACCTCGAGTTTTTCGACATCGAGTCGGCCACGCCCATGCAGACCTGGGACCAGGGGACGCGGCGCATCTACGAGCATCTGACCGCGAACGTCCGGGACCGCATCTACCTCAACCGGCCGGTGCGAAAGGTGTACCGCGGGCCGTCGCAGGTGGTGGTCGAGGACGAGAACGGCGCCAGGGAGACGTTCGACCAGGTGATCTTCGCATGCAATGCGAACCAGACGCTGATGATGCTCGACGACCCCACGCTGCTCGAGCGCTACATTCTCTCGTCGGTGCGCTACGAGAGCGAACTTCACAACCACACCATCATCCACTTCGACGCGTCTGTCCTTCCGGATAACGAAGTGAAGCCCCTGACGACCCGGAGCAATCATATCGAGCAATATGGCGCCAGGCCCGACAACTATGAGATCACGTATATCATGCACAACCAGCAGCCGTGGGTCGGCCGGTCCGACCGGCCCTGCCTGGTGACCTACAATCCCATCAGCAGAATCGATAGTCGGAAGATCATCGGCAAGTGGTGGTTCCAGCACATCGTGCACGACGTGCGCCATGTCGCATGGCTTGTACCGTTATTCCGCAGGATCCAGGGGCGTCGGCGGACCTGGCATTGTGGGGCGCATACGCTGATCAACAGTCAGGAGACCTGTTTCGTCACCGGGCTTGCCGCCGCGACACAGCTCGGCGCGGACTATCCCTTCGACGACGCCGAAGCGAGGCGCTCGTTCAATCACTACGGGAGCATCCTGCACGGCTGGCGCTTCCGGAGGGTGAGGGGCTAGGACTTGTTGGGTCGCCCGAAGACGAGTAGCATCGCCGTGCTACCTGGAGGAGATTCATGGTTCGAAGCGTGAAGCTGCGGCAAATGGGTGCGTGCCTCGCGGCACTGTTCATCGCGGGAGATGGTCATGCCCAGGAATCCGTCGAGCTTCCGGGGGAGGATCGAACCTTGGCCTTGGAACTCTCGGAGGTCTACCGCATCGGGTCGGCCGGCGCGGTCGCCGACTGGGAGCTTCTGCACACCGTTCAGGGCGCAGGCTTTGACGAGGCCGGGAACCTGTACTTCCTGAACTCGCCTCACCGCGTGGTCGCCGTCGATCCGGCTGGCAACCTCCTGCGCCAATTCGGCCGTACCGGTGGAGGTCCCGGCGAATTCGGTAACCCGCGCCAACTGGACGTTTTGCCGGACGGGCAAGGTCCAACGGATTCACATCTGATTGAGGTGATTGAAGTTGCGGGAACGTAAGGTCCGGCTCCCGCCGTTTCGTTCCCGCTGATCGCGAACTCTCAGGCGCGAGCCCTCCGGCGGTTTTCCAGCGCCGTCCGAAGCTGTCCCTCGTCGGCTTGCTGATAACACTGGAGGACCGTCCTGGCCTCCTTCCAGCCACCGAGTTCGCAGAGCACCTTGAGCGGCTGATCCATGAGATCGCTGGCAAACTTCCGCCGCAGCGAGTGCCAGCCCCTGCCCCGCTTGGGCTCCAGCCCCGCCAGCTTCTCGGCCCTGACCCACCATACTCGGGCCACCCCGGGTCCCATGCACTTCGAGGGATTCTTGGGCGCGGGCAGCACCGGAGCTTCCCCGGGTCCGGGGTTCTTCCTCCGCGTCTCCTCCAGAACTTCGAGCGCCTCGCCGGTGGCGGGCGTGACGTGCTCGTGCCCCGACTTGTCGTGCTCGGCCCGCCAGCGGATGGTCCAGCCCTCGAAGTCGATGTCGAGCCACCGAAGGTGGCGTATTGCGCCGATGCGGTGGC
>JAPPMM010000001.1 GCA_028819075.1 Gammaproteobacteria bacterium | reverse complement strand
TCCGCATCGACGGAATCCCTCGCCGTGGCGGTGAGCCTGTAGGTGCCCGCTGGCGGCTGCGCCTTTACCGTGATCGCGCCGGTGCCGGTGCCGATCTTGAAGTAGGACGAACTCGACAAGAAGTACCGTACCCGTCCGCCCTCCGGGTCCTCCGCGTGTACCCGGCCCAACTCGGTGTTCACCGAGACCGCTTCGTCCGTCGTGAAGGAGTAGCTCTCCTGGTCGAACTCCGGAGGCTTGTTCGGCGGGACCACCTTGTTGACCTGGATCGTCACCTTCGCCGTACCTTCCGCATCGACGGAATCCCTCGCCGTGGCGGTGAGCCTGTAGGTGCCTGCTGGCGGTTGCGCCTTCACCGTGACCCACCCCGAGGACAGGCCGATCTTGAAGTAGGACGAATTCGACAGCGAGTATTCCACCGATCCGCCCTCGGGATCCGTCGCGTGTACCCGGCCCACCCTGGCGTCCACCGAGACCGCTTCGTCCGTCGTGAAGGAGTAGCTCTCCTTCTCGAACTCTGGAGGCTTGTTATCCGGCGGTCTCACTGTGATCGTCACGTCATCGGTGTGGCTGAGAGGGCCACCATCGGTGACCGTCAGTTTGAAGACCAAATCAGTAATCTGGGCCACAAGAGGTGCCTTGAAGGTCGCCGTCCTCTTGTTCGCATCCTTCAGCCCGTCGGTCGGAGTCGGGCCCTTGGTCTGCACCCACGCGAACTTGTGCGACGGGGTGCCCCACGTAGCGTCGTCGCCGTCGAGATCGGTGCTCGTGCCGCTCAGCGTCACCATTTCATTTGACTTGACGGTCTGATCTTTCCCGGCATTGACCGTCGGCGCTTCGTTCAAGTTGTTGACATTGATGGCGACGTCCGTGGTGTCGCTGGCGCCGCAGGCATCGTGCACGCTGACGCTGACGACGTAGGAACTCCTCTTCTCGTGGTCGAGGCGGGCAGTGGTCTTGATCTGCCCCGTCACATCGTCGATGGCGAAGAGCCCCGATCCCCCGCTCAGCTTGTAGAAGGCGATGCTCTCCGTGGGGGCCGTCACCGGAGCGCCCACGTCCGTGCCCGCCCGCTCGTTCTCGTCGACGGCGCGATCGATCCGACCGTCCAGAAACTCGACGGTGCACTCGATGAACCCGAACCGCTGTTGCAGGTCGATCCGCAGGCCGTTGCCCGCCCAGGCTCCCGCTCCGCCCGCCGCTGCGGTCGCCGCGACCGCCGGGTCGAGCGCGACGTAGAACATCTCGACCGGCTCGGACTCGTCGTCCTCCAGCGTCCTCACGCTGATCGTCTTCGAGCGCTCGCCCGGCTCGAAGACGACGCTGCCTTTCATCCCTTCGTAGTCGGAGCCCGCCAACGCAGTGCCGTCGCTGGTGCGCCAGCCCACCGACACCCGCTCGGCCACCGCCGAGGACAGCGTCACCATCGAGTTCCACGCCGCGCCCTCCGGCAGCGTGTCGTTCATCGGGGTGATCTCGACCGTCACCGTGCCGTGGTCGGCGATCGTCGCCGTGGCCGGGGCGGGGTCCACCACCGCCGTGGCCGCGCCGCTCGCACCCGTGAGCGCCAGCACCACCGTCTCGCCGTGGTCCAGGATGTCGTCGTCGAGCGCGGAGAGCACGATCCGCGCGCCGTTCTGTCCCTTGGCCACCGTGACCTCGCCCGACAGCGCCCGGTAGTCCGTGCCCGCCGTGGCCGTGCCTGACACCGAGTATCGGACCGTCACCGCTCCGTCCGCGGTGCTGCCAGCAACGGAGACGTCGAAGCTGCCCTCCGAGCCCTCGGCCACCGAGCCGCCCTCCGGCGCGGCAAGCGTCACGCGCAGCGTGTCGGCAACAGCGGATGCTCCGGTGGCGGGAGGAGAGGCGGCGGCCGGACTGGTGGCCCCCGCGAGCGCGAGGGCGGCGAGCGGGACAACCGCAAGCGACCGGACCACAGCGCGCGGGAAGAGGGGGTTGGCGGCACCGCCAGGGCGCACGGGTGGCAGGGCGGAAAGAGTGGGGGAAAGGCGCATCGGTCGGTGCGTCCTGTGGGGGGAGGGTCGGAGGCTGGCGTGGGCCGCCGGACGCTCCGGCGGCGCGAGAACGACGGAAGGTAAGGGGAAGGCGCGAAAGCACAAGCCCAGCCCGGATCATCCGAATCGGGACGCGCGCAGGATCGCGACAGCAATCGGCCGGGACGGATCCGGCGAACCGACTGGCGCTGTCTATTCAGTCGCGGATCACCCGCACCACCTTGCCGTTCTCGTCCACGACGACCACCGGCAGCCGGAGGATGGCGTCGGTCAGTTCGAACGCGTTCCTCTCCGGCCCGTCCGAAGCCGCGTCGCCCGCCGCGCCCCCCGTTCCGGGCAACCTGTACTCGTCCGCCTTCGTCAGGTCCACCTCGTACCCGATGTCCGCGAGCGCCTGAAGCGTGATCGCGCTGATCACGTCAGCGTTCGACGACATGATCTCCTCGCCGAACACGTTGCGCCGCCAATGGACGCCGTATTCGTCCATCGGGATCTTCGGACCGTTGTAGGCCGAACCCCCGGCCGCGTCGAACGCCTCGACCGCCAGTGGGCCGGTGAAGTACCACTCGGGCGGGGATCCGATCTCCCTTCTGAATCCCCATCCGGGTCCGAGCAGCCCCAGGACGTGCCCCATCTCATGCTGGCCGACCTCGCGAAACAGGTCCAGACTCCACTGTGCGGCGAGAGTTCTGTAGCTGGCTCCGCCATAGAAAGGCAGCCCGGATTCTTCGCGCTCGCCCGCCGCCCAAGCGTGGGTAATCGAATTACCGGGTGCCCACACCGTATGCACCAGAAGATCGTCGACGACGCCGGCCATGCGGGGACCGTGTTCGCCATGCGTGTCCATGTACCCGTCGATAGGCACATCCGGGAGGTCGCCGACCACCACCTCCTCCCAGCGGTCCGCCGCCCGACGCATCGCCGCCTTCTGCTCGTCGGTGAACCCAGGCTCGAAGATCAGGTCGATGTTGAACCGGTCCGGGTCGACGGCTGGCGCCACCTGCACCGCCAAAGACTGGCGTGCCGCCAAACCGGCCGGATCGGTCGCCGTAACCACGAGTGCCGCTTCGCCCTCGCCCCGGGGCTCCATCCACAGCACTTCGCCTTCGATCCGTCCCTCGATTACCGTTCCGTCGCTCGTCTCGACCGCGTAGGACAGCGAGTCGCCGTCGGGATCGGAGAAGTAGGGACCGAGCGGCAACGGCTCGGACGCACCGCCAGCCTGAAGCCAATACGCCGGAGCCGACTCGCGGTATACCGGCGAGCGGTTGTCCGACTCGGCGAACAGGACCATCTGCGCGCCCGGCACCACCTCAAGGCCGTCGTAGCGCGGGGGCAGCCCCGGCGGCTGGCCGAAGCTGACGTGCACCGCTCCCGCGCCACCGGACGGTGGCCCGACCACCAGCGGCGTGCTCGCCGTGTCGCCGACCGCCACCTCGAACCACGTTCGGGATGCCCTGCCGCCCTGAACCGAGACCGGGATGCGGAAGCCGAACGGAGCCCCGTCCGGCACCCTCATCACCACCCGCGCCGGGCCGGGCGCCAGCGTGTCGGCCGCATCCGTTCGCGCGAACTCCACCGCGACCGGGAACGGCGCGCCGGGGTTGTTAACGCCTTGGAACCGCTCGAATCGATCCATGCCCGCGAAGGTGCCGGAAGGCAGAGCTTCGAGGCGGTTGCCCGCCACATCCAGGTACTCAAGCCTCCGTAGCGCGGCAAGCACCCCAGGCCTGAGCCGGGACACGCGGATGCCGCGGATGTGCAGCTCCCTCAGAGCCCCCAGCCGGTCGAACACAGCGGGCGGCAGGTCGAACAGCGGGTTGCTGGAAATATCCAAGACCTCCAGCCGCTCAAGATGGTCGAAGACGCCCAGTCGCAGGGACGACAGGTGGGTGTCGCGCAGATCTAGGCTCCGCAGTTGCGACAGGCTATCGAAGATGCCCGGCGGCAGCTCGCCCAGCTTGTTGTGAGCGACCGAACCGTACAGCCTCAGGTGTTGCAGGTTCACCAGACCCGCGAAGGTTTCCGGCTGGAGATCCGACAGCCGGTTGTAGTCCAGGGCAAGAACCTCCAGCGCAGCCAGATCCTCGAAGATCCCCAGGGGCAGCGTCGTCAGTTCGTTGTTGCCCAGCCGTACCTCGCGCAACTGCGTCATGCCCGCGAAGATGCCCGGCGGCAACGCCCTGAGTTCGTTGTTGCTCAAATCCACATTGTCCAGTCGAGGCAGATCCGCAAAGATGCTCGGCGGCAATGAAGCCAACTGATTGTAGTGCAGCCGCAACCTCTCAAGGTTCGCCAAGCCCGCGAAGATGTCGGGCGGCAACGCCGCCAGGTGATTGAAGATCAGCCACACTGACCTCAGGCTGCCGAGCCCCGTGAAAATGTCGGGCGGTAGCGCCGTCAGTTGATTCCGTGACAAACTGAGCACCTCCAGATTCGACAAGCCCGCGAAGTCGCCGCTCCGCAGGGTCGCAATGCCCCGGCTGCCCAGATCCAGATTGCCGATCACCGCAAGGTGCTCCTCCGTCACCCCCGCACAGTCCGCCGCCCCCGCCCGCCTCACCAACTCATCGGCCACTTCGGGCGTCCGCGCGCAGACGCCCTCGTCCGGCAGCGCCAGCGCCTTGATCTCCGCCCGCGCGCCTCCGGCTACCGACGCGACAAGCGTCTGGGCGCCCAGCGTCCCGCCCAGCGTCCACTCCGTCCACGCCATTCCCGCGCTGTCGCTAAGCACCTCCGCCGGGCTCGCCTTGCCGCCGTGGACCGATGCGTCGAACCGCACCGTTTTCGCCGCCGAAACCGGCGTGCCGCCAGCATCCAGAAGCCGCACCCCCACCGGCCGCCAGAGCGGTGTCCCGACGACCGCCTCCTGCCCGTCCCCGACCGTCTCCAAGGCCGCTGCGGCCTGCTGCACGCGCACAAGCGCTTGGCTCCACTGCCTGCCCCGCTCCGCCAGCAGCCCCGCCGTGCCGTTGCCGCGCGCCGTCACCGTCCCGTCCGCGTCCACCACGAACACCGTCGTGTCCCGGCTGCTCCAGCGCACCGCGCCTGATTCCGGCCCGCCGCCGCCCCGAATCGAGAACGCGAACTGGTGTCCGATGTGAGTAAGGGTCAAGGAGTCCGGCACGATCTGAAGCGACGGCACCGGTTCGACCACGGGATCGGAATCGCACGACCCCAGCACCGCCAGGAACAGTGCGGCGGCCGCCACCGCCATCAAACCCACCGGTCTCGCGCTACCTACGGCGCGCGGAGGCAGAGGATTGTCCGTCAGATCTCGGGTCGCGTCGGCTGCGGGCATTCTCGTTCGTGTCGTCCTTCCATGTCGGGCGTCAATCACCATCCTCGTGTTCAAAGATGCCCGACCTCCGGCTGCTCGGGCAAACAAGCCGCGGACTCCGATGTTCCCGGTGTCCGTCGAGAATAGGCGAGACGCTGCCCCGGACCGGGCCGGTGCCCTGGCGGCAGCCGGGAATGCCCCCCGGGCAGTACCGGACACTGGGACAGTCTCGGAGTCCGAGCCGCTCCCGACAGGTTGACTTGTCCGCGCAAGACTGGTCACCGTTTCGGGCATGGATACACCGGATCGGCAGTTCAGCCCCGCGGAGAGCGTACGGGTCGTCCAGCAGAAGGAACATGCGAGGGCGCTGGAGCCCTTGGGCTGGA